>DASQRT010000352.1:0-8625 GCA_035642795.1 Nitrospirales bacterium | reverse complement strand
CCGTGGCCCTGCTGACGTTCGGCCTCTGGCTGGCGCTCGGCCCGGCACCGGCCTGCACCAAGGCGCTGCTGAACTTCGTCGCCGTGCTGATCATCGCCTGCCCGTGCGCGCTGGGGCTGGCCACCCCGACCTCTATTATGGTGGGGATCGGTCGCGGCGCGGAGCTCGGGATCCTGATCCGAAGCGGGGCGGCCTTGGAACAGGCGCGGGCGCTGACGACCGTCGTGCTGGACAAGACCGGAACCCTGACGCAGGGCGAGCTGGCGGTCAAGGAGATCATCGTGCGCCAGGAGGGATGGGCGCGTGACAAAGTATTACAGGTTGCCGCGTCGGCCGAGCAGGGCTCGGAGCATCCGATCGGAGAGGCCATCGTGAAGATGGCCCGCGAGTTGCGAATTGCGCTGGAGCCGCTCAAGAACTTCACGGCCGTCCCAGGACACGGCATTCGGGCCATGGTGCAGGGCCAGCCGGTGCGCGTCGGCAACCTTCGATTAATGGAAGTAGAAGGCCTCAGGGTCGCCGGTCTGGAGGCGGAGACCACGCGGCTGGACGAGGCCGGCCTGACGCCCATGTTCGTGGCCGTGGGCGGCACCGTGGTCGGGGTCATCGCGGTGGCCGACACCGTGAAAAAGCACGCCCGCGAGGCGGTGTCGGCGCTCAAGGCCATGGGCCTCGACGTGGTGATGTTGACCGGCGACAATCCGCGCACGGCGGCGGCGGTGGCCAAGGAAGTCGGCATCGAGCGGGTGCTCGCGGAGGTCTTGCCGGAGGCGAAGGCCTTCGAAGTGAAACGCCTGCAGGGCGAGGGCCGGCGGGTGGCCATGGTGGGCGACGGCATCAACGACGCGCCGGCGCTAGCGCAGGCCGATGTGGGGATCGCGATCGGCGCTGGGACGGACGTGGCCATGGAGGCGGCGGACATCACGCTGATCGGCGGCGATTTGCGCGGCGTGGCGGCGGCGATTCAGCTGAGCCAGGCTACCATGCGCAACATCAAGCAGAATCTCTTCGCCGCCTTCATCTACAACGTCATCCTGATTCCGGTGGCGGCGCTCGGCTGGCTGAACCCGATCCTCGCGGCGGCCGCGATGGGCGCCTCCTCCGTCAGCGTCGTCAGCAACGCGCTCCGCCTCCGGTTCTTTACCACCACCTGGATTTCCTTTTCCTTCCTTTTCTCGGACTGCCGTGCTCGCGTTCCATCGAATGGATGAGCTGTCCGCTCTGAAGGCACGCCAGTCTTTCTAGCAGCCAAGGTCAGAAAATAGCCGTCCTTCTGCGGCATCCCGCTGCGCCTGCGCATAGCGCTCCGGATCGCCGATGTCCGACCAGTACCCGCTCATTCGGTAGCCATGGAGTAGTCGCCCCTGGCGGAGCAGGCCGCCATACACGTCAATGATCGAGCCGGGACCAGTCGGGATGGCGTCAAGGACCGCCTGCTCCATCACATGAATCCCGGAGAACATGCAGGCCGGGAGCGCGGCCCGCGTCTCCGCCAGCGGCGGATTGCCGTTGATCTGGAGAATCCGCCCGTCCGCGTCGAGGGTGACGGGCCCCCACATCGAGGCATTGGGGTCGTCACGGACGGTCAGTGTGGCGAGGGCCCCGGAGGCGAGATGGGCGGCGATCAGGGCAGTCAGATCGCATTCGGACAGCGTATCTCCGTTGAGAACCAGGAATGGTCCGTCCTTCAGAAAGGGCGAGGCCTGCTTGATGCCACCGCCCGTTCCCTGGAGCGTGGGCTCGTGCGAGTACGCCAGGCGCAGGCCGAGACGCGATCCGTCCCCGAGCGCGCGCACGATCTGCTCGCCGAGGTGGTGCAGGTTGATGATGACCTCGGTAATCCCGTGACGCTTGAGGAGCCGGAGGTTCCACTCGAGGATCGGCCTTCCTGCGACCGGCAGCAGCGGCTTCGGCAGGGTCTCGGTCAGCGGGCGCAGCCGGGTGCCGAGCCCCGCGGCCAGCAGCATGGCTTTCATTGGAGTTCCGGCACGTAGCGGGCGAGCGCTTTGCGGAGCGGGTGGAGATCACGGTACCGTTCGAGATTTCGCTTCACGTAGCCCAGGGTCCGCGGGATGTACTGGAGATAGCGATCGTTGTGCTTCTCCCGGGCGATATAGGCGAACCGTCCGGCCGCCTTGAGGTTGCGCTGGATGCTGGTCAGGTCGAAGAGTCGCAGGAACGTCACGCGGTCGAGCGGCGCGCTCGCCTTGGCCCGTCCCTCCAGGTAGCGGATGACCAGTTCGTCGATCAGGTCCTGGTCGAGCGACAGATAGGAGTCCCGCAGCAGGGAAGCGAGGTCGTAGGTGGCGGGGCCCATCAGGGCGTCTTGGAAGTCGAGGACGCGCAGGCGCTCGTCCTGCACCATGAGATTGCGGCTGTGGTAGTCCCGATGAGTGAAGACGCGGGGCTGCTTTGCCATCACCTCGGCGATCTTCCGCATCTCGGCGCGGATGCGCTGACGATCCGCCTCCGGCAGGACTTTTCGGGCGCGTTTCTCGATTCCATACTCGATGAAGTGGTCGAACTCCCACATCAGGAGCGGCACGTCGAAGGCGCGGCCGAACGCCAGGCAGGCTGGGTCGGCAGGGAACGTCGCCTTCAGATGGAGCCGGACGAGCAGGTCCACCGCGTGGCGGTAGAGCTCCGGCATGTCCGGGCTCGTCGCATCCTGGCAGGCCTGCGCCAGGGATAGATCTCCCACGTCTTCCAGGTACAGGAGCCCGGCCGGCTGATCGTAGTAGTACAGCGCCGGGACCGGCACGTCGGCCTTGGCCAGATGGCTCAGGATGTTGACGAAGGGCAGTTCCATAACCGGGGGCGCAGCGCCGCTCACGGCTTCTTCCGACTGCTTGAACGCTTCCGGCGAGGCCAGTTGCATCAAGACCAAGGAATGGGGCGGGCCGCCGGCGAGGTTCAGACGGAAGTACCGCCGGTTGGAGGCGTCACCGGCGAGGGGCGCCAATGTTGCCAACTCGACGCGGAAGGGGAGCTTGGTCTGGACGGTGGTGGCGACGAGCGTGTGATCGGGTGGGGGGGGAGCGACCGGAGCCATTCAGCCGAACGCGCCGACGTATTCAATGCACAACTTGCAGGTCGCGACATACTGCATCTCGAACTCGATGATCCCGATCGTGCTGAAGATGGTGTTGCCGGCGTCCCCGCACGCGTCGGCAAAGGCGTCCCCGACGCGGGTCAGCAGCACATCCAGCGACGGCGCGCTCACGGCTTGGGAATACAACGCGGTGCGCTTCCGCAGTTCGTTGTCGAAGGAACGCCACACCGGATCCTGCTTGGCCAGGTCGTCCAGCACGGCGTAATAGGCGTTCAGGATGCCGAGTCTTTCGGGACGGTTGCGGAAGAACTCCGAAGTCACGTAATCGATGACGAAGCCTTGCAGGAGCATGGTCTCGAGCTGCACGCGTTCTCGGTCTTTCTCTGACAAGGCGGAGAGGGTCGCGTTCGTCTCGCGTTTGGGTTCCCGGCTCTTGATGATCATCTCAACGAAGCTCAAGCCGATCTTGTGCGGCGTGGTTTTCTTCTTGAACAGCCGCTCGACGAACCGCGAAACCTTCCGAGTGAGCCCAGAGAGCACCCCCAAACCTATCACAATTGTGCCGCCCCATGATAGACTTGCCCGTGGTTTCGTAACGGGCTAACGGGCTTGGGAGGGAGGACAGCATGAGTCTTGCAGACAAGCCATGCGTGCCGTGCCGGGGGGGCGTGCCGCCGATGGCACGGTCGCGCGCGGAAGCGATGCTGGCGGAGCTCGAGCCGGGCTGGCAGTTGAACGCCGAAGGACATCTGGAGCGGGTCTATCCGTTCAAGAACTTCGTCCAGTCGCTCGAGTTCGCCAACAAGGTCGGCGCGATCGCGGAGAAGGAAGGGCACCATCCGGACCTGCACGTGGCCTGGGGGAAGTGCAAGGTCGAGATCTGGACCCATAAGATCAAGGGGCTCACCGAAAGCGATTTCTACATGGCCGCCAAGGTGGACCGGGCGTTCCAGTCCATGGGGCAAGCATCGGCCCAGGCGCCGGCGTAACCTGCATGAAGGAACTGGCCGTCGCGTTCCTTTGGCACCTGCACCAGCCCTATTACACCGACCCGCTGACGAAGACCGCGCCCTTGCCCTGGGTGCGGCTGCATGCCATCAAGGGCTATTTCGACATGGGCCTACTGCTGGACGAGCACCCGGATGTGCGAGTCACGGTGAACCTGACCTCTTCGCTCCTGCTGCAGATCCAGGAGCTGGCGGACGGGACGGTCGTGGACCTGTTCTGGATGCACACAGCGCGCCCGGCGGCGGACCTGACCGGCGACGAGCGCATCTTCATCCTGCGCCACTTCTTCAGCGCCAACTGGGACACGATGGTCCGCCCACACGACCGGTATTACGGTCTGTTGATCCAACGCGGCACGCACCCGCGCGATGAGGACTTGCCCGACCTGGCCCGCCGGTTCTCCACCCAGGACCTGCTGGACCTGCAGGTGTGGCACAATCTCGCCTGGTTCGGCCATCGGGCCCTGGCGCAGTACCCGGTCCTCCGGGAGTTGACGGCCAAGGGGCGGCAGTTCACGGAGTCCGACAAGCAAGCCGTGCTGGCCACGCAACGGGAGATTGTCGGCCAGATCATTCCGCTGTACCGACGGCTACAGGACCGCGGGCAGGTCGAGCTCTCCACGACGCCTTTCTTCCATCCGATCCTGCCGCTACTGATCGACACCGACTCGGCGCGCCGGTCTCGGCCCGATTCCGCCCTGCCGCAGCGGTTTGCGCATCCGGAGGATGCGGAGGCCCAGCTCAGGAAGGCGCTCAGCTTTCACGAGAGGCTCTTCGGCCGGCGTCCGATGGGGCTCTGGCCCTCCGAAGGGTCCGTGTGTCCCGAGTTGGTCCCGATTCTCACAAAGCTGGGCTTCCGCTGGGCTGCCACTGACGAGGGAATCCTCGCGCGGTCACTGGATCACTGGCGGCGGGATGAGCAACTCTATCAACCCTACCGGGTGCAGGTCGAAGGCGGGGACCTCGCCGTCCTCTTCCGGGACCGTGACCTCTCCGATGCGGTGAGCTTTACCTATTCCAGGAACGAGCCGGCTGCAGCGGTGGCGGATTTCTGCGGCCGGCTGAAGGCCGTCGCCCAGCGCGCGCCGGGGCCGCGCCCAGTGGTCTCGGTGATCCTGGATGGGGAGAATCCGTGGGAGCATTACCCCGACGGCGGCGAGGGCTTTCTGCGCGGCCTGTACGCGGCGCTAACGTCGGACGGCTCCGACGGCGTGCGGTTCCTGACGGTGACGCCGGATCGCGAGCTGGCGGAGCATCCCCCGACCGCGACGCTGGGCCGTCTGCACACGGGCTCGTGGATCAACGCCGATCTGAAGATCTGGGTGGGCCATATCGAGGACAATGACGCCTGGGAGCGGGTGGGGGCGACCCGTCGCTTCTTGCTGCAGCGGGAGCGCGCCGGCGACATGCCGCCCGACGCGGTCCGGCAGGCGTGGGACGAACTCTATGCCGCCGAAGGGAGCGACTGGTTCTGGTGGTACGGCGACGAGTTTGAGACAGACCATAAGGCGCTATTCGACCATCTGTTCCGCCTGCATCTGGCGAACGTCTACCGGCTTGCCCATGCGGAGGTGCCAGAGTACCTAAAGATTTCGGTCTTGCGCCAGCGGGCGAAGCTGGCGTTCCGCGAGCCGACTGCTTTCATCACGCCGGTCCTCGACGGCGTCGTCACAGATTTTTACGAGTGGCAGGGCGCCGGCTATGTGGAGGGACGCCCGCCCCTGAGCGCCATGCACACCAGGCGGGAATTCTTCAGCCGCATCTATTTCGGGTTCAACCTAGACCAGTTATACTTGCGGTTCGATCCCGCCGCCTCTGCGGCCGACGACGCGCTCGATGCTCCCGAGGTGCACGTGCAGTTCATCGAGCCGCGGCCGGCCAAGCTGATCTTCCGGCTCGACCTGCCCGAGCCGCCCCTGCTCACGCTGATGCATAGCCAAGACGGAGCGTCATTCAGCGGTGCGCGCACCTACGACAGCATCCGGCGCAAGAAAGTGATCGAGCTGGCGGTGCCGTTCAAAGACCTCGGGCTCGATCCGGGCATGCTGGTCCGCTTCGTCGTGAAAGTGATGCAGGGTGACCTTGAGCTCGAGCGGATCCCCCACGAACGGCACGTGACCTTCACGGTCCCCGACCAGACGTTCGAGGGCGCCATGTGGAGGGCCTGACGTGCACCCGGTGACGCTGCTGCTCGGCATTCACAACCACCAGCCGGTGGGGAACTTCGGCCATGTCTTCCGCAAGGCCTACGAGCGCTGCTACCGGCCGTTCCTCGATCTCCTGGAGCGGCACCCGCACGTCCGGTTGACGCTGCACTACACGGGCCCGTTGCTGGAGTGGTTCGAGAATGAGGAGCCGGCGTTCCTGGACCGGCTCGCGAAGCTCGTCATGGCCAACCAGGTCGAGATCCTCGGCGGTGGGTTCTACGAGCCGATCCTCTCGGTAATCCCGGACCGTGACGCGGTGGGCCAAGTCACACTCCTCTCGCGCTGGCTGCGCCGCCGTCTTGGTGCAACCCCTCGGGGGCTCTGGCTGGCCGAGCGCGCCTGGGAGGGATCGCTGCCCAAGAAGCTCGCGCCCACGGGGCTTCGGTACGCGATCCTTGACGACTCGCATTTCGCTCACGCGGGGCTCGATCCGGGTACGCTGCTGGGGTATTACCTGACAGAAAAAGAAGGCCACCCGCTGGCGATCTTCCCGATCAGCAAAGATCTCCGCTATCTGATTCCGTTCCGCATCCCGGAGGAAGTCATCGGCTTTCTCGCGCGGCTCGGCGAACGGGGAGGTGAGGTTGCGGTCACCTACGCCGACGACGGGGAGAAGTTCGGCTTGTGGCCGGACACCTATAAGTGGGTCTACGACGAAGGTTATCTCGAACGCTTGTTCGCCGCGCTGGAGCGAGAGAGCTCCTGGCTCCGGTTGCAGACGTTCGGCGAGTACCTGGATGCGCATCCCCCCACCGGGCGCGTGTACCTGCCCGCGGCCTCCTACGAGGAGCTCATGGAGTGGGCCTTGCCGGTTCCTGCTGCCAAGGCGCTGGTGGAACGGCGCGCCGAACTGGATCGGGCGGGACGGCTGGCCGCCTTCCGACCGTACCTGCGGGGCGGGTTTTGGGACGGCTTCCTGCTCAAGTATTCCGAGGCCAACCACATGCACAAGCGGATGCTGGACGTCAGCGCGCGGGTGGCGCAGGCATTCCCATCAGGCACCGATGTCCCCGAGCCCGTGCGGCTGGTTTGGCGCGCGCAAGGGAACGACGCCTACTGGCACGGGCTCTTCGGCGGGCTCTACCTGAACTACCTGCGGCACGAGACCTACCGGAATCTCATCGAGGCCGAGACACGCGCGGAGGCGGCTGCGCACACTGGGTACGAATGGTTGACGATGAGAGTGACCGATCTCGACCTCGACGGCCACGAAGAGATCGTGATGTCCAGCCGTTCGCTCGGAGTCATCCTGGCGCCGGCCTGCGGGGGCAGCCTCTTGGAGCTGGATTATCGTCCGAAGTGTTTCAACCTGTCGGATGTCCTCACCCGCCGGGAGGAGGCCTATCACTGCAAGCTGACGGAGGCCGCCCTGCGTCAGGGCTCGTCCGGTGACGCGCCCACATCCATCCACGATCAGCTCAGGGTCAAGGAGCAAGGGCTTGATCGGATCCTCCGCTACGACCGGCACCGGCGGGTGAGCTTTCTCGATCGGTTTCTCTCACCGGCGATCTCCTGGGAGGCTTTTGACCGGATCGACGATGAAGAGCGGGGCGATTGCGCGAGCGGGGCCTATCATGTGGAGTCGGAACGTCCCGCGCCGCAGAAGGGAGCGCTGACTGTTCCCATGGTCTACCAGGGGACGGTGTCCCTCGCTGGTCGTGCGCACACGCTCGCCATACGCAAGGTGTACCGGGTGACGAAGCGCGATCCGGCGGTGGAGGTGGGCTATGCCATTGCCAGCCAAGCGGAGACGCCTTGTGCCGTCCGGTTCGGCATGGAGCTGAACCTGACCCTGTTGGCCGGGAACGATCCGCAGCGGTATTATGAGAGGCCGGACGGGGACCGGGTTCGCCTGCACGAGCGGGGGCAGTGCCCCGCGACCGACCGGTTCTCGATGGTGGATGAGTGGAGCCGGTTACGCGTGACCCTGTGCCTTGAGCCACCGGGGGAAATCTGGTACATGCCTGTCGAGACCGTCTCTCAGTCCGAAGACGGGGTCGAGCGTACCTATCAAGGCTCCGCGCTCTTGGCCTCCTGGCTGCTGACCCTGCAACCTGGGGCATCCGAACGCGTCAAGGTGCGTCTTGAAATCAGCGAAATTTAGAAGACGTTAAACGTGAAACGTTAAACGAATTACGAATAACGATTAACGATCGGAGGTTCCATGCCCGAACTACGGAGTGATCCTATCGTCGGTCGGTGGGTGATCATCTCCACCGAACGAGCCAAGCGTCCGACCGATTTCCGTCAGGCGGCGCCTCCGCTGCCGGCCCAGCCGCTGTGCCCACTCTGTCCGGGGAACGAAGCGCAGACGCCGCCGGAGATCCTCGCGTACCGTGCCACCGGGGGCGCGCCCAAC
>DASQRT010000351.1:0-6410 GCA_035642795.1 Nitrospirales bacterium | reverse complement strand
GTGAACGTGGTCGCCGCGATGCTGATCGCGGCGACGCTCATAGCCTGCGGGAAGAAGACGGCGCCGGTTCCGCCAGAGGACGTCCCGCCGTCGAAGCAGGAGCGATCGAAACAGTAGAAAGACAGACGAACATTCAAGTTCCACATTCAGACGCAGTGCACGGTTTCAGAGAGATGAGGTGACGTGATGCAGATCGTACGACTAACACAGACGGCTCCGAAGCGGAGGAAGCTGTTGCTGGTGGACCCCTATCCGCGGGAGAACCCCTACCATCTCGGGCCCAGCGAGCGAAAGGCAATCTGGTTTCCCAAGCTCAGTCTGCCGGCCATCGCGGCCTACACGCCGGAGCATTGGGATGTCGAGATCCAGGACGAGGCGGTGCGGACGATCGATTTTGAATACCCGGCCGACATGGTCGGAATCTCGGTCATGACCTGTTACGCCCCGCGGGCCTATGAGGTGGCCGCCGAGTTCCGCAAGCGCGGTGTGCCGGTCGTCCTGGGAGGGGTGCATCCCACATATTGTCCGGACGAGGCCCTGCAACACTGTGATGCCATCGTGACGGGCGAGGCGGAAGACTCCTGGCCGCGGCTGGTGGCCGACTTCGAAGCGGGCCGCATGCAGCGACATTACAAGATGGAGAAATTCCCGGCTTTGGAGAACTACAAGCCACCGCGTGTCGAGCTGCTCAGCGAGGATGCCTACATGACGCGCATGTGCACGTTCACGACCCGCGGCTGCCACTTCGACTGCGAGTTCTGCAGCGTGTCGCCGTTCAACGGCAAGAGCACGCGGCGCCGGCCGGTCTCCGAAGTCATCGCCGAGATCACGCGCGTGAAGCAATGGGTCGCCAGCGAGCTGGTGGCGCGCATGGGCAAGGGGTCTTTGCGGGACGCGCTCAAGATCGTGACGAAGATCCGGCTGAGCATGGAAGACGGGTCCATCTTCGCGTTCGTGGACGATCTGCACAACAGCAACCGGGCCTACTGCCGGGAGCTGTGGGCCGCGCTGAAGCCGTTGAACATCAAGTGGGGCTGTCAGTCCACGCTCTTCCTGGGCGACGACGAGGAGATGGTGAAGCTGGCGGCCGAGAGCGGCTGCGTGTCGGTCTTCGTGGGCATGGAGTCCATCTTCGAGGAGAGCCTGGGCGAGACGCACAAGCCCTTCAACAAGGTCAAGAAGTTCGAGGAAGAGATCAAGATGTTCCACGACCATGGCATCATGGTGAATCCAGGCATCGTCTTCGGCTTCGACAACGACGACGAGTCGGTGTTCGAACGCACCGTCGAGTTTCTGATCAAGAACCGGTGCGAGCTGGCCTACTTCAATGTGCTCACGCCGCTGCCGGGCACGCCGCTGTATGCGCGCTACGAGGCTGCGGGACGCATCTTCGACCGGAACTGGGCCCACTACGACGGCAAGTATGTGACGTTCTACCCGACCCGCATGACGGCCGAGCAACTGCAGGAAGGCTTCTACTGGGCGCAGCATACCTTCTACTCGATCCCGAACATCTGGAAGCGGATCTCCCATACCAGCCAACGCTTCGTTCCGCGCCTGGAGATGAACAGGCAGTTTCGCCGGGTCATCAACCGGGCCTGCCCGCAGGGCCGTCTCTCGCCGGTCGCCAGCGTCATCAAGGCCTTACAGGCGAAAATCCCGTCGGTGGAGATGGAAAATCCGATTCCCAACGCCCTGCTGGCTCTGAAGAAGGTGTCCGGCCAGGTGGACAAGTTCCTCAGCGTCAAAGCGCGCAAGCACGAAAAGCTCACAGCGCTGACGGTGGAACTGGAGGGCGCGTTGGACCATTTCAACGCGGTGGAGCTGAAGAAGAGGCTGGCGGACGCAGCCAGCCGGGCGAAGCTGGACATCATCGTGAACTTCGAGCATCTGCGGCACGTGACGCCGCAGGCGCTCCAGACGCTGCTGGACGGCGAATTCTTCAAGCAGGCCGCGCCCTCTGTACGTGTCCGTTTCCGCAAGCTCCGGGCGGCATTCGACTCCGCGTTGGCAGGCATGAGCTTCCACGGGCTGGACCTGCTGGAAGAGGACTTCCAGGATGCCTGATTTCCGGTACCAGGACGGCGAGTTCACTTGCGAAGCGGTGCCGCTCCGCAGGATCGCCGAGGCCGTGGGCACGCCGTGCTACATCTACAGCCACGCGACGCTGGTGCGCCAGTTCCGGGCCTTCGACTCGGCCTTCAGCGAGGTACCGCACTTGGTTGCCTACGCGATCAAGGCCAACTCTAATCTGGCCTTGCTGAGGCTGCTGGCCACCGAAGGAGCGGGCGCGGACATCGTCTCGGGGGGCGAGCTCTACCGGGCCTTGCAGGCGGGAATCGAGCCCCAGCGGATCGTCTTCGCGGGGGTCGGCAAATCGGAAGATGAGGTCCGCTACGCCCTGCGATCGAACATCCTGATGTTCAACGTCGAGTCCTCGGCCGAGCTGCGGGCCATCGACCGGCTGGCGGGCGAGATGCACACCAAGGCGCGGGTGGCCCTGCGCATCAACCCGGACATCGATCCCAAGACCCATCCGTATATCTCGACGGGCCTCAAGAAGAGCAAGTTCGGGATCAGTGCCGAGCGGGCGCTCGACGAGTACAAGCTGGCGACGACCTTGCCTCACCTTGAGATTATCGGGGTGCACAAGCACATCGGGTCGCAGCTCACGCAGATCAGTCCCTTTGTGGACGCGCTCAAGAGGATTCTCAACCTCGTCGAGCAGCTGGCCGGCATCGGGGTCCATCTCAGGTACATCAACGTCGGGGGCGGGCTTGGGATCACCTATCAGGACGAGACGCCGCCGCAGCCCCAAGACCTAGCACAGGCCATCTCGCCGTTGGTCAAGGACCTCAAGTGCATGCTGATCTTCGAGCCGGGCCGCTCCATCGTGGGCAACGCCGGCGTGCTGCTTACCAGGGTGCTCTACCACAAGGCGAACCCCGAGAAGGCGTTTGTCATCGTGGACGCCGCCATGAATGACCTGATCCGGCCGTCGCTCTACGGGGCCTATCACGAGATCAAGCCGGTGCGCGAAATCCGGGACAAGCTCAAGAAGCAGGTGCTGGCGGACGTGGTCGGCCCGGTCTGCGAGTCGGGCGACTTCCTTGCCAAGGACCGGATGATGCCGCTGGTGGACGCGGGTGAGCTGCTCGCTGTGATGAGTGCCGGCGCCTACGGGTTCAGCATGGCGTCAAACTATAACTCGAGGCCTCGCGTGGCCGAGGTGCTGGTGAAGGGCGGCGAGTTCCACGTCATCCGAGGGCGGGAAGAGTACGCCGACCTGGTGCGCGGCGAGGTGATCCCGGCATTTCTCAAATAAGATGGCAATGAAGAAAGTCCCGAAGAAGATCCCGTTCATGAAGTTCTCCGGAGCCGGTAACGATTTCATCGTGGTGGACAACCGGAGCCGCGTGGTGGGCCCCAGGAGGATATCAGCGTTCGTGACCAACGTGTGCGCGCGACGCCTCTCGGTCGGGGCGGACGGGCTCATCTTCCTCGAAAAATCCCCCAAGGCCAATTTTCGTTGGCGATTCTACAACAACGATGGCGGAGAGGCCGACTTCTGCGGGAACGGGGCCCGCTGCGTTGCCCGGTTCGCCTATCTCAAGCGGATCGCCCCGAAGAAGATGCGGTTCGAGGGCCCGGCAGGCGTGGTCGAAGCCATGGTGGACGGTGAGCGCGTGACCGTGCGCGTGCCCGATCCGACCGACCTCCGGTTGAATATCCGCCTGGATGTCCCGCCGCACCGGCGTCGCGGGACGGAGCTGACGGCGCTGTCCCAGCCAGGTCAGCTTGGGATGGCCGTGGAAGGCCACGCCATCAAGACTGGAGTCCCACACTTCGTCTATTTTGTCCATGACACATCGACGGCTGAGGTGATCGGACTCGGGCGGCAGATCCGCTATCACGCGGCCTTCAAGCCGGCCGGCCCCAACGTGGATTTCGTCGAGGTTGTGGACCGGCACACGATCCGCATCCGCACGTACGAGCGAGGCGTGGAGGACGAAACGCTGGCGTGTGGCAGCGGCGCCATCGCCGCGGCGTTGATCGCCGCCGTGATCCACAAAGTCGAGTCGCCGGTGACGGTCGTACCCTTGAGCCGGAGCCCCCTGGCTGTGTCGTTCCGGGTGGACGGGCCCCGGTTTACCGACATCACCCTGACCGGCGAGGCGCGGGCCGTGTTTGAGGGCTACATGCATTCTGATGCTTGGGAGTACACGCTGCGATGAGCTTCACCGGATCGCTGGTCGCCATCATCACGCCGTTTCGCAACGGCAAAGTAGACGAGAAAGCCCTCGGCGAACTGCTCGAGTGGCAGATCGCGAACGGCACCGACGGTATCGTGCCGTGCGGGACGACGGGCGAGTCCGCCACGCTCACCCATGAGGAGCACAAGCGGGTCGTTGAGTACACCGTGCAGGTCGCCAGGCGTCGCGTGCCGGTCATTGCCGGCACGGGGTCCAACTCGACGGACGAGGCGATCGAGTTCACCCGCCATGCCAAGTCCGTCGGCGCAGATGCGGCCCTGTTGATCTCACCGTACTACAACAAGCCGACCCAGGAGGGCCTCTACCGGCACCACAAGGCCGTGGCCGAGGCGGTGGCTCTCCCGCAGATCCTCTACAACATCCCCGGGCGCACTGCCGTGAACATGACCCCGCAGACGGTGGCGCGGCTGGCTCAGATCCGGAACATCGTGGGTATCAAGGAAGGAGCGGGGTCGCTCCAGCAGGTGAGCGAGATCGTCCAGCTCTGCGGCGACCGGTTCACGGTCCTCTCCGGCGATGATGCGCTGACCCTGCCGATGCTGGCGGTGGGCGCCAAGGGCGTCATCACGGTGACCGCCAACGTGGCGCCGGCCGAGATGGCGGCGCTGGTGGACGCCTGGGCGGCCGGGGATGCGGCCAAGGCCCGCGCCATCCATTACAAGCTCTATCCTCTCTTCCAGGCCCTGTTCCTGGAAACGAATCCGATCCCTGTCAAGCAGGCCGTAGCGCTGATGGGCAAGGCCACGGCAGAGCTGCGGTTGCCCCTATGCCCGATGTCGCAAGAGAACCTCGACAAGCTGACTCGGGCAATGAAAGACTTCGGGCTGATCTGACGTTAAACGTTATACGTTAAACGTCAGGGAATAAATCCTCAGTACTTACGATTCACGTTTAACGATTAACGAGTATCGGGGCTGCTGTATGGTCAAAGTGATTGTCACAGGAGCGGGCGGGCGCATGGGCACGCGGCTCGTCTGTCTGATCAAAGAGTCGTCGAACCTCAAGCTGGTGGGAGCGGTGGAGCGGAAAGGGCATCCCGCGGTCGGGGCCGATGCCGGAGAGACCGCGGGGTGCGGCCGTCTGGGCGTTGCGGTGACCGATAATCTGACGGCGGCGCTGGCCGACCGCTCCGAGGTCCTAATCGAGTTCACCACTCCGGACGCCACGCTCATGCATCTGGCGATCATGGCCGCCTCCGGGAAAGCCATGGTCATCGGGACGACCGGATTCTCGGCCGAGCAACTGGCGAAGCTCCGCGAGCTCGCCAGACCGATTCCGTGCGTCTTGGCTCCCAACATGAGCGTGGGGGTCAATGTCCTCCTGAAGATGCTCCCCCAGATCGCCCGCACGCTAGGCGAGGACTACGACATCGAGGTGCTTGAGGCCCATCACCGCCTGAAGAAGGACGCGCCCAGCGGGACCGCGCTGAAGATGGCGCAGGTGCTCGCCGAAGCCATGGGGAAGGCCCTGGACTCGGTGGCCGCATACGGGCGCAAGGGGATGATCGGCGAGCGCAAGCGGGGCGAGATCGGCATGCAGGTCATCCGGGCAGGGGACATCATCGGCGACCACACCGTCCTCTTCGGGGGACTGGGCGAGCGAATCGAGGTGACGCATCGCGTGCAGAGCCGCGACACCTTCGCACGCGGCGCCCTACGGGCCGCTCAGTGGGTCGTCAAGCAGGCCCCTGGTCTGTACGACATGCAGGACGTGCTCGGGTTGAAGTAAGAAGGAGAAACTGTGCCGGAGGCACAGATCAGAAACCATCTACCACACGATCACCTATTATTGAGCGCGCCGTCTTTCCTGTCCCGATGAGGCTCCGTTCTGTGTCGAGACCCGCCATTCAGGTGTTCGTCTGCTGTCTCGTCTGGGTCGTAGCCTGCTTGGTCTTTGCGGGGCCGGCCAGTTCGGCTGATGTTATTTACAAATATGAGGACGAGCGGGGCATTACGCATTACACGGACCGGCGGGACCGCATCCCGGAGAAGTACCGGAGCAAGGCGCAGGTCGTCGATAAGGCAAAAGCGCCCGTGACAGTTGTGCCGACCCCACCTCCTCTCCCGCCGCTGCCGGGTGAGCAATCTCCTCCCTCGCCCTCCTGGCTCGATCAAATTACGGAATTCGCTTCCTCTG
>DASQRT010000350.1:0-6937 GCA_035642795.1 Nitrospirales bacterium | reverse complement strand
TGTCGGTGACCTTTGCGCCCCGAGCCCGCATGGCGGTGAAGGCCTCGTGACCGGGCGTATCCAAAAACGTGATGGACTTGCCGTGCACCTGCACGACGTAGGCGCCGATGTGCTGTGTGATACCGCCGGCCTCTCCCTCGGTGACCCGCGTTTGACGGATCGCGTCCAACAGCGACGTCTTGCCGTGGTCCACGTGGCCCATAATCGTGACGACCGGCGGCCTCGGGACCTGCGTGCCTTCCGTCTCTTCAGTTTCCTGGAGCAGCGCTTCCGCCGGGCGCTCGGCCGTCATCTCGACTTTCACGCCGAACGACTCGGCGACCAACGTGGCCGCGTCCGGCGGAATCGACTGGTTCAGGGTCAGCATCGTCCCCATGTCCATCAGCTTACGGATCACTTCGGGGGGCTTCTGGCCGAGCGCCTCGGCGAAATCCTTGACAGTGAGCCCTTCCGGCAGCTTGACCGCTTTCAGGCGAGGCTTGGTGACTTCGGCCGGCGGACCACTGGGCACGTGCCGGGCTTTCTCCTCACGCCGGTGCATCGGCATCGCGCGCAGGTCGCGCCAGCGGGCCGCGTCATCGCGGGTGGGAATCGGTTCGTCTTCCCGCCCCCGCCCGACCCGGCGGAGTTTCTTCACCTTATCCTTCAGACCGAGTAGGTCAGCCTGCGCCGCTTCCGGAGGCAGACCCTTTTTGCCTCCCGAGTGACGATCGACTTCGGAGGCAGACAGGGGCGGCTGCGGAGGAAGCGTCACCGGTGGGGTCAGGGATGCCGGTGATCCAGAGGGTCCTGCAACTGCTGGCTCAACCCCGACCGGACGGGCAGGACTGGAAGTCGGCTCCGCGCGAACCGGGCCTGGTGGCGGCGGCGCGGCCACCTTGGAGAGGTCGGTGGGACCAGCGCTGATCGCGGCCGGCTCCTCGACCGGCTTGAGCGGCGCCACATCGCCCACCACGGGCGTCTCGCTTGGCCGCCGTTTGACCAGGATCATCTTCTTCTCCGCCTTCGGCGGCTCGGCGACCGGAGGAGGTGTCTTCTTGGCTTTCAGCGCGGCGGTGTGGCCTCTATCCTTACCGGATTTGTCGGGTTTGTCCGGCTTTTCTTCAAGTAGCTTGGCAGGCTTGGCGGCTTCGACGGTCTTGGGGGTCTTGGCGAGAGACGCGGCCGCGGGTTTCTTGGTCTTCCCTGCAGCCTTCGCCAGGATCTTCGCGACCGTGTCGTCCTCGAGGGCGGCCATGTGGTTCGAGACTGTCACCCCGAGCCCTTTGAGGTCGCTAATCAGAACCTTGCTAGTGATTCCGAGTTGCTTCGCTAGTTCGAAAACCCGCATGCCCGTCCGTGCTCTGGGCTACCCGGTCGCCGCCTCGGAATCCGGCACCCCCGCAGAAGGAGTGGCTGGAGATTCCGCCCCCTCGGCACTCTCTTGCTGCGCGGCCGCTGCGGCCGATTCCGCTTGCACCAACCGGGCGTGCTGTTCTTGCAACTGCTGCGCAATAGCCGCCCGGGTCTCCTGATCCCGCACGACCCGTTCCTTCTCGTACTCGCTGGCTCCAATGATATCAATCTTCCAGCCGGTCAGCTTGGCGGCCAGCCGGACGTTCTGCCCGTTGCGCCCGATGGCCAGCGAGAGCTGGTTGTCCGCGACAACGACCAGCGCCGACTTCTTTTCCTCATCTAGGCCAACCTTTTCGATAACGGCGGGGTTCAAGGCCTCGGCGATGAAGACTCGCGAGTCCGGCGTCCACGCGATGATGTCGATCTTCTCGCCCCGGAGTTCCCGCACCACCGCCTGGACCCGCGAGCCCTTCATCCCCACGCAGGCCCCGACCGGATCGACGGCGCGATCCCGCGAGGCGACGGCGATCTTGGTTCGATCGCCGGGCTCGCGGACGACGCCCTTGATCTCGACGATCTTCTCGGCGATCTCCGGCACCTCCGCTTCGAACAGCTTGACGATGAAGTTCGGATGGGTCCGGGAGAGAATCACCTGCACGTCGCGCTGCGTCCGTTTCACCTCCAGCAGATAGGCTTTGATGCGATCTCCGCGCCGGTAGGTCTCCCGCGGAATCTGCTCGTGCGCCGGCAAGATCGCCTCGGTCTTGCCGAGGTCCACGATGTAGTTGCGGCGCTCCTGGCCGAGAATGATGCCGTTGACAAGGTCGCCTTGGCGAGCCGAATACTCCCGCTGGACGACTTCCCATTCGGCCTCGCGGACTTTCTGGAAGATCACCTGCTTGGCCGTCTGCGCCGCGATCCGCCCGAAGTCCTCGATCTCGATGACGGATCCGATCTCGTCCCCGAGTTCGGCCTCGCTGTCGACCTTGCGGGCCTCATCCAGGGAAACCTCGGACTTGGGGTTGGACACCTCGTTAACGATCTTCTTCAAGGAGATGGCCTCGACTTCTCCGCTCTTGCGATCAATCCGCACTTGGATGTTCTCGGCCGCCCCGTATTTCTTCTTCGCGGCGGTGAGCAATGCTGACTCCACCGCCTCAAGGATGCGTCCCGTATCGATTCCTTTTTCGCGCCCGATCTGTTCGATCACTGCCAGGAGCTCTCGACCCATAGTCCTGCTCCGTCCCTCTCAGAATTCCACTTCCAGTCTTGCTTCCAGAATCTCGGCCAGTGGGAGTGCCACCGGCGTCACCTCTCCGACGCGTTTGGCCTTCGCGGCCTGCGTCTCTACCCACACCTGCGTCCCGTCCAGCTTCTGGATCCGCCCAACGACCACCGCCTGCCCCAGCACCGGCTTGGCCATTTTAAATCGCGCCAACCGCCCGCGGAATCGCTCATAGTCACCGGGACGCCGGATCGGACGGTCCAGCCCCGGCGAGGACATCTCCAGCAGATACGCGTGGGGGATCGGATCCTCCGCGTCCAGCGCATGCCCGATCAGCATGTGGGCATGCTCACAGTCGTCCAGAGTAACGGCCCCCTCACCCTGATCAGCCGGCCGTTCGATGACCACCCGGATCAGAGTTTTGGGGCCACGACCCCGCACTTCCACGTCGACGAGAACCAACCCGAGAGAAGCGAGAACAGGCTCGACGATCCGCTGGACAATGGAGCCAACCCGCTCGGATCCCCTGGTGGTTCCCGGAGGAACACCGCCGGCTGGCGCTAAGGGATGGTCTTGACCCGTCATGACCGAAAAAAAAGTGGGCAGAGCCCACTTTCGATACCGCACCCTACCACACCTATCCTTGCGAAAGCAAGGGGGAAACTAGACGAGGGCGCCTGAAACGGTCCATCACCAGACGTGTCACGGGACCAGGAGCGCCGGCTCCGATCGGGCGACCGTTGACCCTGGCGACCGGGAGCACTTCGATTGTCGTGCCCGTCAGCAGGAGTTCATCGGCCGTATAGAGGTCGGCCTCGGTGACGGGCTCCTCTTTGACTGCCACCCCGGCTTGCTGGGCCACCGCAAGCATGACCTTGCGCGTCACCCCGGAAAGCAGCAGGGGACCTTCAGGCGGCGTGATCACGACACGATCCCGCACCACCGCGACATTGCTGGTCGCGCCTTCCAGGACATACCCGTCCCGCACGAAGAGCGCCTCAAACGCCCCCTTCTCCCTAGCCTGCTGCTTGGCAAGCACGTTCGCCAGGAGGCTGACCGACTTGACGTTGCACCGAGCCCACCGGAGGTCAGGGACAGTGACGATGTCCACACCTTTGGCGTAAAAAACTGGATCCAGCGGAACCAGATCACGAACCGTGATGACCACGGTCGGCGGCACGTGGCTTGCGAGCACGTGGTCCCGCGGGGCTACGCCCCGGGTGATCTGGATGTAGACCTTGGCTGCAGGATACCTGCTGCGCGATATGGCTTCGGCGACCAGCGCCGTCCAGCGCTCCCGCGTGTAGGGAACGGGAATTGCCACGGCGCGGGCGCTCTGCTCGAGGCGGTCGAGATGCTCCGTCAAGCAGAACGGGCGCCCGGCATAGGCCCGAATGAGCTCGTAGACGCCGTCTCCGAACTGAAAGCCACGGTCTTCGACCGAGACACGGGCCTCGGAGAGCGGCATGAAGACATCGTTGATAAAAGCAATATCAGGCACGCTCGGGTCTCAGGCAGACACTGCGTTCTCACCCACCACCGTGACGGTATAGACCCGTCGGTCCTCGGGGGTGAACTTCCAGCCCATCCGCTTCTCGAACACGATCCGGTGGACGCCGGACTTCAGCGCGCGGAACTCGAAGACCCGTTTGCCCGAGTCGATGGCATTGTTGCTGTCACCAAAGCTGCGTTCGTACTCGTCGTTGACCAACGCCAGCGCCTCAGGATCATACGACGGAACGTAGATCTCTCCCCGGGTCCGGTCTTCCCACAACCGGATGGTAAAGGTCTCACCGACCCTCGCCTCCAGTACTTTCTCTTCTTTCCCACCTTCTCCGATCCCGACCGCCTGCATACCTGCTCTCCCACGATTGGGCGCTATCTTACGTGAGCTGACAGAGTGAGTCAAAGCTTCAAAATGAACCGCAAGTCCGCTCCCGGAGCCAGGCCGTCCCGCCGCGCGAAGCCAGCATGGGTCTCGATCACGTAGCGGGCCTTTTCAGATGGCGGGCCGTACTCCGGACACTTCTCGGACAGGCACGGGTTGACGTTTTCCGTGATCAGCAGCACCCGCTTGCCCGCGTCAAGCCAGATGATGTCCACGGGGAAGCGGTACTGCCTGGTGCTGCGGCGGTGGAAATCCGCCCGGTCGTAGATGAACAGCATACCCCAATTGGGAGGGAGACTGTCTCGGAACGCCAGTCCGGCGTACAAGAGCAACGGACTGTCGGCGACCTCGACAGTCATCTGAGTGCCCGACGGGAAGCTGACTACCATGGATTCGGGGCCCTGGCCCGTCGACATGAAGTAGCTGCCCGCCATCAGCAAGACTAACGCCAGGGCAGCCAGGACGCCAATCCGAGTCGCCTGGGGCTTCTCCATAGGTTGCACTACCTCCTACCGCGCACGCGACCCTATCGTGTAATCTTTAAGCGAGACGAACACGCGAGGAAACCACGGATGAGGCACGGCGCTAGGGCTTTTGTTCGGTCCCAAACAGGTCTTCTGGCCTATACGAGACGGGCAAATTCACATTGACAAGAGCCTGTGCGCCCTTCTAGAATTCCTGTTTACCATATCACGAATGCCGTGACGTGGGCCATCCACCGTGCATGATGGCCTCTCTAAACGTAGAGATAAGTTCTTTACAGTGCTTCAGGGAAGGAGGCGCGGGTTATGGCATTACTGATTACGGAAGAGTGTATTTCCTGCGGGGCCTGCCTCCCGGAGTGTCCGAACGAGGCCATCTTCGAAACCCGTAGCGACGCCGAGGGGAAAGGCTACCACGTCGGTGAGGGCCAGGGTGTCGGCGACAATATCTATGTCATCACTCACGAACGCTGCACCGAATGTGTCGGACACTTCGACGAGCCCCAGTGCGCCGCAGTATGCCCGGTGGATAATTGCTGCATCTCCGATCCTGCTTATCCGGAATCGACGGAGGTCCTCTTGGAGCGGGCCCGGAAGCTGAACCCGGACAAGGAGATCGATCCTAATAAGGTGTGGAGCGGCGTGCGCAACTAACGCACCGCTCGTCTCCCTCGTAAACCAGAAGCCCCCTCCTCTTCAGTCTCGAGAGGAGGGGGCTTCGTCGTTTCTACGCTTCCCACGACAAACGGTGGTAGTGATGGGGTTGTACTGAGCTGCTTACAATGTCCCCCAGTTCTTGAAATACCGGAGCAAATCCCGAACGGAAAGAATGCCGACGATCTTGCCATCTTCCGTGACCGCCAAGTGGCGGATGCCCCGCTCGGCCATCAAATCACTGGCCTCGTGCGCGGAGCGATCGATCTCGATGGTGATGAGTGGGGCGTGCATCACCTGCGACACCCGCATCTGGTTGGCGTCTCCGCCCACCGCCAACACGTTGCGGACCAGATCGGATTCGCTGACGATCCCGACAAATCGCCCAGCCTCCACGACCAACAGGGCCCCGACCTTCGCCTCCCGCATGGTCCGAGCGGCCTCGATGGCCGGCGCAGAGGGAGCGATGCTCAGGATCTGGCGGCTCATCATCACCGCCAACGGTCTTTGAATGGCCGATCCCCCGATCGCCATGGCGTGCGCGATTGTAGAGAAGCGGCCTGGGACAGTCAATAGCGAGAGAGTTCTGTGGTATACTCCGCCGACACACCGGCGGGCGGAGGGAGCATGAATATCAGCGTCATTGGCACTGGCTATGTGGGATTGGTGACAGGAGCCTGTTTCGCCGAGTTCGGGGTCCAAGTGACTTGCATGGACAAGGACGAGCGCCGGATCGCCCAGCTAGAGAAGGGCGAGATCCCCATTTACGAACCGGGACTGGCCGAACTGGTCCGCAAAGGGCTGTCGGAAGGGCGGCTGGCTTTCACCACCGATTTCGGACGGGCTGTGGAAGCCGGCCTGGCGATTTTCATTGCGGTCGGGACTCCCTCCCGCGAGGACGGGTCCGCGGACCTCTCCTTTGTGGAAGAGGTGGGACGGGGCATCGCGGCCCATCTCAACGGCTATAAGGTGATCGTCACGAAATCGACGGTCCCGGTTGGTACTGGCCAGCGGTTGCGCGAATTGATCGGACAGCACGGCACCCAGCCCGTCCACTTCGACATCGTCTCAAACCCGGAATTCCTCCGCGAAGGCTCGGCCATCGAAGACTTCATGCGCCCCAACCGCGTGGTCTTCGGCACTGACAGCCCCCAAGCCGAGGCGATCATGCGCGACCTGTACCGCCCCCTGTATTTGATCGAGACTCCGTTCGTCTTCACGGACATCGCCACCGCCGAGATGATCAAGTACGCCTCCAACGCGTTCCTGGCCGCCAAGGTGTCCTTTATCAACGAGGTGGCGAATCTCTGCGAGCGGGTGGGAGCGGACGTGCAAGTGGTGGCCAAGGCCATG
>DASQRT010000349.1:0-15000 GCA_035642795.1 Nitrospirales bacterium | reverse complement strand
CACCGGCGTCCGAGAGATTTCACCTTCGCACCGGAGGAATCCATGTTCAAAATAATTGCTGTTGTGGTGGTCGTTCTGCTCGCCGCTCTTCTCGTCTATGCCGCAACCAAGCCTGACACTTTCCGCGTCCAGCGCGCGACGAGCATCAAAGCTCCACCAGAAAAGATCTTTCCACTCATCAACGACTTCCACAGTTGGGGGTCCTGGTCACCCTGGGAGAAAAAGGATCCAGCAATGAAGAGGACGCACAGCGGCGCCCCAAGCGGCAAGGGCGCCGTGTATGAGTGGGAGGGTAACAGTCAGGTCGGCAAGGGGAGCATGGAGATCACGGAGTAATCTCAGCCTTCCAGGGTCACTATCAAACTGGATTTCATCAAGCCATTTGAAGCCCACAACATCGCTGAGTTCACGCTGGAACCCAAAGGCGACTCCACCAACGTCACATGGGCCATGCACGGCCGCACTCCCTACTTTGCGAAGGTCGTGCATGTGTTTTTCAACATGGACCGCATGGTCGGCAAGGACTTCGAGACCGGTCTTGCCAACATGAAGGCCGTCGCTGAAAAGTGAGAAAGGGGGTCGCATCATGCAAAAAATCACCCCGTGCTTGTGGTTCGATAACCAAGCCGAAGAAGCTGTGAATTTTTATGTGTCGATTTTTAAAAATTCCAAGATTGGAAGCATTACCCGCTATGGAGAAGAGGGGGCAAAGGTCTCCGGAAGACCGGAGGGAACGGTCATGACTGTTACATTCCAGCTCGACGGGCAAGAATTCATGGCGCTAAACGGCGGCCCGGTATTCAAATTTACCGAGGCGATATCCTTCATAGTAAACTGCAAGACTCAGAAAGAAATAGACGAACTGTGGCTGAAGCTCTCCGAAGGCGGAGATGAAAAGGCACAACAATGCGGCTGGCTCAAAGACAAATTCGGTTTGTCGTGGCAGATTGTCCCCACTGTTTTAGGCGAGATGTTGCAAGACAAGGACTCGAAGAAATCTGAAAGAGTCATGGAGGCCTTGCTTCAGATGAAGAAAATCGACATACAAAGTTTGAAGAAGGCATATGGGCAACGATAAACTCGTTGCGAAATCAGTGTCTAAGCGGGTCCTGTCGCCGTGTCACCCGGACGTGCTCGCGTCGTTTCGGCGTCGCAGCCCCGCAGACTCGCCTGTACGCCGCTCCGCTCCGCCCGGGTCCCACACGGCGCCACCCGCTTAGTCAAACGTAATTTCGAGAACGGCGATAGCTGAGCACTCGCTCTAGGAAATTCTTCACGGCTTGCGAGTCATGCAGCCGGCCTTCCTCTTCGACGGGGATCAACGGAAAGTGCGCTATGAAGGCGCGTGCGAACAGACCGACGCCGTCGTGCGTCTCCCTTCCCTCCGCATTGAAGAGCGCAACTCCCTTGATGCCGCAGCTCGGCGAGGCGCTCTTGAAGACGAAGCCGGAGAGGTTCAAGGCTTCCAATTCGCGGACCCGTTGCCGTGCGAAGCGGTTCATCGCGTCGGTGTGGTCCACTCCTGTGTTGATCGTGACGAGACGCGGCGCCTGGGCATCGCTGACCAGGCGCATAGGCTCGCGAGGAGTTCCCAGCCCGACTTCCACTTCGGGGCACACCGCGACCCACTCCACGTAGCGACCTAGGGTCTCGATCAGGACACTGTCGAGTTTGTGCCCCCCGTCGTACCGGACGTTGTCGCCCAGCAGACACTGGCTGATCCCGACGCGGACAGGTGTGGCCATGTCCGCCAACGTGCCGCAGCGACATGGGATGTGTCAAGCGCGGGTGGCGCCCATGTCGCCCGGAGGCGAAGGGGTGACGGCCAGCGGGCGCCCGGGCGGAGCGGAGGGACGTGCACCGGAGTCATCGGGGCTGCGACCGGGAAACGTCCCGAGCACGTCAGGGCTGCTGGCCGGCAGGACCCCAGAGCCGCAGGCGACAGGACCCGCTCGGCGGCAGGCCTGCCATTTGACACCCTTCCGACCAGCCCCTAGAATGGCCTTCAATCTATGAATGACCGATTTCTCAAAGCGTGCCGCCGCGAACCCACGGACTGCGTGCCTGTGTGGTTCATGCGGCAGGCCGGGCGCTACATGGAGGAGTACCGGGCCGTCCGCGTCAAGCATTCCATCCTCGAGGTGTGCAAGACGCCGGAACTGGCTGCCCAGGTCACCTTGCAGCCCATCGAGCGCTTCCCCCTCGATGCCGCCATCATCTTTGCCGACATCCTGCTCCCGCTCGAGCCGATGGGCCTCCGCGTCACGTTCGAGGAAGGCGAAGGTCCGGTCATTCACAATCCGGTCCGGACTCGTGCGGACGTGGACGCGCTCCGGCCCGTCGACGGAGACGCGCTCCGGTTCGTGGCGGAGGCGATCAAGCTGGCGCGCCGCGCGCTGGAGGGCCGCGTGCCGCTGATCGGGTTCGCCGGCGCGCCCTTCACCCTCGCGAGCTATGCGATCGAAGGGGGCGCCTCGCGCCATTACATCGAGACCAAGGGTCTCATGTACCGGGAGCCGGCGGTCTGGCATCGGCTCATGGACAAGCTCGCGCGCGTGGTGACGGAATATCTGAAAAACCAGATCAAGGCGGGGGCGCAGGCCGTCCAGCTGTTTGACAGTTGGGTCGGCTGTCTCAACCCCGAGGACTACCGCGAGTACGTGCAGCCCCACACCCGGCTCATCTTTGATGGGCTCGAGGGCGAGAACGTTCCGCTGATCCACTTCGGCACGGGGACGGCAACCTTCTTGGAGCTGATGCGCGAAGCGGGCGGCACGGTGATCGGCGTGGACTGGCGTGTGCCGCTTGATGAAGCCCGGCGCCGGCTCGGTCCGGGCGTCGCGATTCAAGGCAACCTGGATCCCGTCGTGCTGCTCGCTCCCAGGCACGAGATCGAACGGCGCGTGGAATCCGTGCTCAAGCAGGCGGGCGACGAACCCGGCTTCATCTTCAACCTGGGGCACGGCATCCTGCCAACCACCCCGGTCGAGAATGTCCAGGCGGCCGTTGAGCTGGTCCATAAGCTCAGTCAACGTTAAACGTTAATCGTTAAACGTTGATATGATGAATGATCTTTGTCAGAGCCCTCCGTTTAACGAATAACGATTAACGAAACAGTTATGCCTGATGCACCAATCGGCGTCCTGTTAATGGCTATGGGCGGTCCGGACTCCCTCGAGGCCGTGGGCCCATACCTCAACGATGTCCGGGGTGGCCGTACCACCCCGCCGGAGCTGGTCCAGGAGATCACGGAGCGGTACCGGGCGACCGGAGGCAAGTCCCCGGTCCTGGCGATCACGAGAGAAGTTGCCCGCAGGCTGGAGGATCGCCTGAATGCCGCCGGCGCCGCCCGCTTCAAAGTCTACGTGGGACTCAGGCACTGGCATCCGTATATCCGGGAGACCTATCAGGAGATCATCAAGGACGGCATCCGGCGGGTGGTCGGTGTGTGCATGGCTCCCCAGAATTCCCAGCTGAGCGTCGGCGCCTACGTCCGGAAGGTGTCGGAAGCTCAAGCCGAATCTGGAGCAGACGTGCGCTTTACCTACGTGCCGAGCTGGAACACCAGCCCGTCACTGATCCGCGGCACCGTCGCCAACATTCGGGAGGCCTTACAGAAATTTCCTTCTGATGCGAGGGACCGAGTGGCGCTGATCTTCTCGGCCCACAGCCTTCCCGAACGGATTCTCGCGGCCGGCGATCCCTACCCGGAGCAAGTCCGGCAGACCGTCGAGGCTGTGTTGGCTGCTCTGAGTCCATTGCCGTCAGGCGCGACTTGGCGGTTTGCCTATCAGAGCCAGGGCCGGTCGGAAGAAAAATGGTTGGGCCCGACAGTCGAAGCCACGCTGGATGAGCTGCACAGCCTCGGGGTCCGGCACATCCTGATGGCCCCCATCGGCTTCGTGTCGGACCACCTTGAAGTCCTCTACGACATCGACATCGAGTTCAAGAAACGGGCGAGCGAGAAGGGAATGTGGCTGGAACGGATCGCTATGCCCAACGCCACTCCGCCGCTCATCGAGACCCTGCTGGACGTCGTGACGACCCACCTCCGCGAAACCGGTCTCTGACCATCGCCCATCGGAGATGCCGCCCGTCTCGCGCACAGTGCTGATCGTCGGAGGCGGGATTGCCGGCCTGAGCGCCGCGTACGGCCTGGCGGAGAGCGCTGCCTCTCGCGACAGCCCGACCCAGTGCACACTTGTTGAGGCCGAGCCGCGTCTGGGCGGCAAGATCCTCACCGAGCAAGTCGGCGGCTTCGTTATCGAGGGTGGCCCTGATTCCTTTCTGGCGCAAAAGCCGTGGGGCATCGAGCTGTGTCGGCGGCTTGGTCTTGCTGACCGGGTGCTTGGCACGAACCAGGATCGGCGTAAGACCTATGTGTATTCGAGGGGATGCTTGGAGGAGCTCCCTGAAGGGTTGGCACTGGGCGTGCCTAGGAGGCTGGTGCCGTTCCTTAGGAGCGGACTGCTGTCCTGGAAGGGCAAGTTGCGCCTGGGCGCCGAACTGCTGATCCCGCGCCGGAGCGCGCGCGGAGATGAGTCCCTGGGTGCTTTCTTTCGCCGGCGCCTGGGGGATGAGGCGCTCGAGCGCATCATTGAGCCATTGATGACCGGCATCTACGCCGGAGATGCGGACAGCCTGAGCATCCAGGCGACCTTCCCGCGATTTCCCGAGATGGAGCGCCAGGCCGGCAGCATCGTCCGTGCGCTGCTGGGCTCATGGCGGTGGCATCAGGGTGAGAAGCCAGGCGGCTCGGCCTTCGTGACGCTCCAGGGCGGACTGTCCGAAATGGTCCAGGCCTTGACCACTCGGCTCGGCAAACTCCGTGTGCTGGCGGGGCGTCGGGTCCGTGCAGTGCGCATAAGCGGGACACCGGGAGGGTACGAGGTCACGATCGAAGGTGAAGCGCCCCTGGCGGTCGGTGCGCTGATTCTGGCGACGTCGGCCTACGATGCCGCCATCCTGCTTGAGCCGCTCGATGGCGAGTTGGCCGCCCTGCTCCGCGGCATTCCCTATGCGTCCACCGCGACGATCTCCCTGGGTTTCCGTCGGCAGGACTTCTCGCATCGCCTAGACGGCTACGGGTTCGTCATCCCGCGGATTGAGGGCCGCGCGCTGCTGGCGGTGACCTGGACGTCGTCGAAGTGGAGCCATCGGGCGCCGGATGACGCGGTGCTGCTTCGGGCCTACGTCGGCGGAGCGGGACGCGAAACGGTGTTAGGGCTGTCCGACGAGGGGTTGGTAAGCTTGGTGCGGTCGGAGCTCCGGGATATGATGGGCATCACCGAAGCGCCGGTGCTGGCCAAGGTCTATCGCTGGCCCCGCTCGATGCCGCAATATCTCGTGGGACATCTTGAGAGGTTGGCCGCTGTCGACGAGCGGCTCGCGCGGTGGCCGGGCCTCTTCCTGACGGGCGCGGGATACCGGGGCGTCGGTATTCCGGACTGTATCCGTGACGGCCTGGACGCGGCGGAACACGTGCGCGCCTATTTTGACAAGGGCGCGTCGCGGGTCGTACAGTAGGTTCTCCGTAGAAGATCGTGATTCCCAATGGCCGATAAGACCGACCCCACGATTTACAAATACGACGTGAAGCTTGCGAACGGCCCGTTCCGGGAGCCGGAGGCGCCGGCGCTCTCCTATGACTTTTTCGTCAATCGCAAGGGCTGGCTGATCCCGCGGGTGATGCGGGTCTGGGTGGACATCAAGGGCGAGCTGGAGCTCTTCCAGCATCAGATCCTGGGCGTATCCGGCGGCTCGCCCGGCCAGCAGCTCAAGCTCACCCAGTTTTTGACCCGGAAGATCGCCGATCAGAAGGCTCAACTCATCTTGGAAGAGGGCCGGATGGAAAAGTCCTCGGAGGTCCTGGTCAAGGGATTCACAGAGACCGACGTGCATCTCTTCCCACGGCTTGAAGCCTGGATGCGGGAGGTCAAAGATCGGGTCAGGGAGGAGATCAGGACCCAGATCGGATTGTAGACGGGTTTGATCCCTAGTAACCGCCGAAGCGCCCGCGATTGCCGAACGAGCCGGGCGCTTGCTCCGAAGCGGTCTCTTTCTTCTTTTTTGTATCCTTCTGCGGCTCGCCGTAGGGATGGAGCACGGGAGAATCCCAGATCACCGCGTTGCCCGGGGCCAGATCAGCCGCCTGGAGCAGGTGCGTGCGTGCCTCTTCTTTCTCGCCCAGATACCAGAGCGTGTTTCCCAGGTTGTAGTGCGCCTCTGCGCACTTCGGTCCCGCGGACACGGCCATGAGAAACTCGGCTTTAGCCGCTTCAAGCTGGCGCTCTTTGTAGTGGCCGATGCCGGCCTGGTTGTATTTAACCACCGAGGCAGGCTTGCAGCCGTTCGCGGGCAGTGGGGATCTGAGGGGAGTGGGCGGGTTCAACAGGGAACAGCCCGACATCGCGACGGCGAGAAAAGTGGCAAAGGCTCTGGCTGCGCGCATGGCGGAGATGGTAGCCACATTGGACGAAACTTTCAAGAAAAGGACAGTTTGCCGGTCCGCCCCCGGGGCGATACAATAGGCGCGACATGCCCACGCCCGAGCAAGCCCTCCAGCATCAGGAGTTTGTGAAAGCGCTCCAGCATGAGACGATTCCATGCGGTCGGGCGGATTGCGCGGGCCCGGTCCAAACGGCAGACCTCTCCCAGGTGCACGATCGGGTCAAGACGTTCCAATTCACGTGCGAGCGGTGCGGGTGGCAGGACCGTGTCGCCGGGCGGCAAGAGCTCTCGCCGCCGTGGGACGAGGCGTCGCTGCAGGAGATGGCATACGAACATCTGATGCACCTGCCCGCATTCTGTCCCTTCGATCACACGCCGATCGTGTTCATCTCGCTGCCCAACCCCCGGCGTAAGGCTCGGTACCGGCTGGCGTGCTTTTACTGTGGCCGGCAGGCCGAGATGGATTGGCCGCCTCCCGAGGCGAGACGGTAGAAGAAGGAGCGATCCTAACGCAGAAGGACCAGGCCGACCTGGACTGCCACCAAGAGCCGCTCAGGCTCAACCGGCTTGCCCAAGATATCGGCCGATCCCAGATCAAGCGCCGCTTTAAGCAGGGCATCGTCTTGCTTGGCGGTCATCATGACGAAACCGCCCGTGTACTTTTTCGCCCGCAACGTCCGCAGCACCTCAATCCCCTTCAAGCCTGGGAGTTCCATGTCCATTACAACGAGTTGCGGCCTTACCCGGACCACCAACTCCAAGACGGCAGGACCATCCTTGGCCACGTGCACCTGATAGCCTCGCTGGGACAAAAATTTTGAGAGGTGCTCGCTGGTCTGCGGTTTGTTATCCACCAGCAGGATTGTGTTCGCTTCCAACATTCCGAAGGAAGCGCGCGTCTTCTCCTCGGGCAGCTTCGGCGCGCGTGCGGCCTGGGCCGGCTGCATGAGCCCGCGCTGCAACGATGCCACAATGGTGTCCAAGGAGAGTGATTTGCTGAGAAAATCCGTCACCCCGAGCTTCCGGGCCTGCAGCTCCAAGGCATCCGACCCCCACGCCGTCAGGATCATCACGGCCGCCGTGGTGTCGATCGCGCGGATTTGCTTCAGGACTGCCAGCCCGTCCATTTCCGGCATGCGGAGGTCCAGCATCGTGAACTGGGGCCGGTGCTGTTTAAATACTTCGAGGGCTTGGCGTCCGTTGTTCGCTGTCAGGACCTCGTGGCCGTGACTCTTCAACAGGGTCTTCAACAGTTCACAGAACACCAGCTCATCATCTACGACCAGGATCGTCGCCATAAGCTCCTCAGCGGCTATTTCCTGACTTTGGCTGCTAAAAGAGACTGGCGGGTCTTCAGAGCGGCCCGTTGGGCTTCGGTCGGTGCGGCGGGGCCTTTCTTCTTCCCGCCGTATTCCAGCAGGTAGTGTTCGATCCAATCGATCGCCTCGTCCGGTTGGCCGGTCCGTTCCAGTAACTCGCTGAGCCGGAGAACCGACGGGAAGACGAATTGCAGATCGCGATCCGCCTTCGCGCAGTCCACGATATAGCGGTAGTGTTCGAGAGCTGTCGCAGGGTCCTTCCCCTCAGCCCGCATGGCGTGCACCAAGCGGAGCGAAACCTGATCCGCTGAGGCGCCGGCGCGGGCTTCCGCAGACCCATCAATCAGCTCCTTGAGCTCCTCATCCGACAACCGGAGCGTCCCTCCCTCCTTCTTGAGCCGTGACAGCACCGCCGCCGCCGCCGGCCAGCCTCCGTAGAGACCGACCATCAGACAGCGGCAGCGGGAGGGATTGATGCAAGGAATCTCTTGCGGGGAGAACTTCTTCGATGTGACTACAGCTGGGGAGAAGACCATGCTCGTTGTCTCGCGACACGCTGTGCAGGCTTGCGCGTCGTTGGGCGTGACGCGGAGGAAGAGCCGGACGCCGGAGCGCTCCCAGAAATCCCGGGACTGGATGCGGCCTGCCTTCACCAGCATGTCGTGGAGCTTCCAGAGCAGCGTAAGCCCGAAAACGGCGAGCAGGTAGGGAAAGATTTCGGGGAGTTGTGCCACTGTCTGTGCCTCAGCGGCCCTGCATCAGAGTCAAGAGAAGATTGCGGAGACGGGTCTCCTCTTCCTGGCGTATTTTGATGAACTCCAAGCCGATCCTCCGGCCGGTAACCGTTCGGACTGTCGCCTGATCAATCTCAATTGGCAGATCCTCGTCTGTCATCCGAATCTTGAGGCATAAAAGGTTTCCTTTGTTGAGCGGCACAGTGCTATTGATCGCGCAGCCTCGGATCGAGATGTCAAGCAAGGTTGCTTCCCCAGGTTGGATCGGTTCGTCTTCACCTGGCACGAGTGCTTGGTCGAGCAGCACAGGGTATCGGACTGAGATTCGGTTGTAATCTCGACTTGTATTTGTGCTTGGCCGCCACATGAAAGCCAGAAACCGACGGGTGCAGACCTGGCAGCGAAATGGACCGATGGTCAGCATGCTCAGGAAGTATTCACGCAGTCCACGCCTTGGAGCAGGCTTTACGACCTTGATTCCACACTCTGGACAAGCCGGCATCTGGAGAGAGCTCGATCCTCTAGTGGCTCGGTATGAGCCAGACCGTGCACGGATCAGACCAATCGGGCGCGGAGTGCACTAGTTTGCCAGATGGAGTTAGCAAAATCAATGACGGCGGATATTAGTAAATGTGCTATGAATCTGGAAGATGTTGGACAAACTGCTCGGTTCTATTCTTGAGGCGCTCACTCAAGATGCGGGCAATTTTTTTGTAAAGCTTGCAGCCGAGCTTGGGGTTGCGGCTCAAGACCATATGGAGTTTCCTTTGATCCAACACCAGAGCCTTGAACACAGAACTCGTCTCTACGGTTGCGGAGGCTAGTGCCATCTTGAAGAAGGACACCTCCCCTATCAGTTCATCCTTTCCCACTGATGCCAGCGGAACCTGTTTTCCATCTCCTCGATTCTTCAGGATCGTGGCTTTCCCTGAAAGAAGGATATACAGGTTTGGAACGAGTTTCCCTTCCTGGATGATGAAGTCTCCTGCCTGACCTTCAATCAGCGTGCAGAGCGGAGCAATCAAGGCGAGCTCCTCTATAGTCAAATCACAGAAGAACGAGAGTTCTTCAAGGATGTCTATTTCTACCATTACTCACGTTCCTTAGCATTTGCCCTGCAGGGGAGATTTCCCCATAGTAGCCATCCCTATTTGGACCGCGACCAGAAGTCGCTCGGGCGTAACCGGTTTCTTCAAAAGGTCGATTTTATCTAGGTTCAATGTGTGAGCCTCCATGGCGTGCTCTACTCTGTCGCTCATCAGGATAAGCCCGCCAGGGTAACGCATCTGGCGCAGGGCGTGGAAGAACGTCGGCACTGTCATTTTCGGGACCGCATTCCAAAAATCTTCGATCCCGCCTAGATCCATATCCAAGACAACCAGCTGTGGAAGCGTATCAAGTATCAGGAACAATGCCTCGGGGCCGTCTCTGGCCACTCGAATCGACACCCCGTGGTCGCGCAAAAACCCTTCGAAGAGGTTTCGGGACTGTTCTTCCTTATCGACCAACAAGACCGAGCCAGGCTTCAGGAACTTGCCCGGTTCTGTCACCACGAATTCCACTATGGTGACGATCGAATCATACGTCAGCTGCTTGCTGAGAAAGTCGATGGCGCCATGTTGCCGAGCCTGCTGTTCCAGTTCGTCGGTCCCCCACGCCGTCAGGATCATCACTACCGCCTGTGGGTCGGTCGTCCGAATTTGCCTTAGCACTTCCAGCCCATCCATCTCCGGCATGCGAAGGTCCAACACAGTAATCTGCGGGTGATGCTGACGAAAGAGCTTGAGGGCCTCGCGCCCGTTGTACGCTTTGAGTACCTCATGGCCGTGGCTACTTAAAACCCTTTGCAGCAGGTTGCAGAAGGCCTCATCGTCATCGGCTAAGAGAATCGTTGCCATCAAGATGAAGCTAGTGCAGTCGAGTCATCAGCTGTTGGTTTGATTGGTGGCGGTGGAGGGTATCGAACCCCCGACCCGCGGCTTATGAGTCCGCTGCTCTACCAACTGAGCTACACCGCCACGCCGAGCTTGCTCGGACCGGGTACCTGTTGCAGCTTGTAACAACCCTTCTCGTGTGCTGTCAAGCCGGAACCTTCACCCGATGGATGGTTGCTTGGCATTGTGGAACTGTCGGGCCACCGTGGCCTCGATGCGGTTGGCGATCGTGTGGTGTAGCGGCCTTACCAGCTTTTGGCGCCTACTTGGCCTGCGTCGTCTCCGATGAAGGGGCGTAAACGCTCTTCCAGGTCCAGCGCTTCCACTTCTGGCGCAGGTGCAGCTTCCTGGGCGGCCGGGACGGCCTCCTTGCGGGGAAACGCCGTGCGGGCCTTCACCCTGGCCACGACCTCGTCGAGGGAGCGTCCAACGATGCCCGATTCCTGCTGGGCGGCTCGCACCACGGTCAGGCAGTTGAGGCATTGGACTGTCCGTGGCCACATCTTGACTTCTTCGTCTTCGCCCAATTCATAGATCGCCAGACTGCGGAGCTTGGCCGTCAGGCTCTTGGTCCCGCCCTCCGGGTGCTCGCAGGGTTTAGGGGTGATGGGCGGGATCGGTTCGGCCGCCAGCGCGAAGATGGTCTGGGTCCACAGGTCGCCGGACAGGTCCAAGGGTTTGCTCCCGACACCTTCATTCTTGCTGCCTCCCGCCAACCGCGGGCCAAGACCGGCGTTGACCGCTGCGGCGAAGCTTGTAGCGTCGAGGCTGGACTTCAGGGTCGAGGCCAGCGCGTTCACGTACGCCTGGACGGCCTTCACGCGTCGATTCGTGATAGGTCCGACGGCGATGCACCAGATCTCGGCGAGAAACTCGTCGGAGAGGGAAGACACCATACTGGCCTGGCGTTCCAGCAAAACCAGGTTGAGGCGTTTCTTAAAGCGGTCGCGCTGCCGGAGGCGGGCCTGGCACTCCAGGCCCAGACGTTCCCGAACGTAGTCTGCCTCTTCGATCTCTCCCTTGTCGGCGCGGGCGGCCAGCTTTTTCAGGGCGTAGGTGAGCGGCGAGAGCCTGGCTTGAGCGCGCAGGTCTTCGAGAGACTCCGGACCGATCTCGCATTCGGAGGTAAGCAACTGTTCCGCCGCTGTGATCTCCTGCTGCAGGCCTGCCAGGTAGTCCGTGAAGATGTCAGCCAGGAGATTCAAGCGGATGAGCTGCGCGCGCAGCTGGGTTTGGAACTGCCGGACTTTGTTCTCGACCGCGACGAGCCAGTCCTTGGGCAGACCGCTGATCTTGTCGTGGGCCACCTGCGACTTGCCGCCTTGCTTCAGGCCGGCCCTCATGTTCGGCTCGGACCGCTCGCGGGCCATGAAGGCGATGTCTTCAGGGGGTGGGTCCATGTAGGCCAGCAGCAGGAGGCGGACCATGACCCGATGGACCGGCTGCAGCGCTGCGATGGTCGTCTCGATCTGGGCCCGCGTGACCGTCGTCTGGGGGGGAGCGATGGTGGTCATGTTTGGCCCAGTTTTTCGAGTTCCTTGGCGATGAAGGTGGATAAGTCGTCGATGGTACCGTTCGCGTAGATTGAGCTCGGAATGTCCACGCAAATCAGTTTGTCGGGGTTGACCCCCTGTTCTCTGGCGTAGTCGGGATTCACGTAATAATTGAACGAGCCGTCTGGTCGCCTCAGAACGTAGAGTGGCGTTGTTTCCATCTTGAGATCTCCAACACTATAACACGATGACTGTTGGATAGCACACGCTTGAATTTACTGTCAATAAATCAATCGGGTGGGGGATAGGGTCTTAGGCGCAGGCCTTGACTAATTTTCTGACTTCGCTGTCCTCTATTAGGGCCGCGTGCAATCGTTGAGTAGTGCCGGCCGATTGGTAGAGCAGGTCTCCTTTGCCGAGCAAGGTTTCGGCGCCGCTCTGATCTAGAATAACTCGTGAGTCGGCACCACTCTGGACGCGGAAGGCGATGCGGGTCGGGAAGTTCGCCTTAATTAGGCCAGTGACCACATCCACGGAAGGGCGTTGGGTGGCGATTACCAGGTGAATCCCAGCGGCCCGAGCTTTCTGGGCCAGGCGAGTGATTAATTCCTCGGCCTCCTTGCCAAGCATAAAGACCATGTCGGCAAATTCGTCAATAAGAAAAACAACATATGGTAAGGCCTGCCATTTACCGTTGAATTTTACAAATTCACTGCGGCGGTGTTTGCGGATGGTCTCATTAAACTCTTGAATATTTCGAGTCTCGATGGCGAGCATCGATTCGTAGCGCATTTCCATCTCTTCCACCATGCGGTTGAGCAGGGTTTTGGCATCGGTTTTAATATCGCTGATCACCGGGCAGGCAAGGTGGGGCAATTTTTTATAAGCCGCCAATTCGACCATCTTGGGGTCGATGAAAACGAAGCGCATCTCCTTGGCGGTATTCTTGCAGACGAGCCCGGCGATAAGATTATTTATAAAAACGCTTTTGCCGGACCCAGTGGTGCCAGCAATCAAGAGGTGTGGCATTTCTACCAGATCTTCAACCACGGGTTCGCCGAGCGTGTCGACTCCCAGGGCCACCGGTAGGATCACTTCTGATGAACGGTACTTGGTGCTCTTGAGCACATCGCCCAAACGAATGACTCGACGTTGCTCACTCGGGATTTCAATACCGACGGTGTTCTTACCGGGCAGCGCCGGAATCACCCGCACACTTTGAGCCCGCAACATGCGAGAAATGTCGTTCGCAATGCTGACAATTTTGGCAGCTTTCGTTCCTGCGGTTGGTTCATATTCCAGCGTTGTGACGACCGGGCCCACTGTAATGTTGGTGATCTTGCCTTCGATCTTGAATTCATGAAATTGAGTTTCGAGCTGCTTAACCAGGGCACCGAAGTCAGTCTTATCTGAGGAAATAGCCTTGCTCGTGTGAAAAATGGCGACATCAGGTTTAGCATTTTTGGGGACTACTGAGGTGAGGTCAACCTCGATTCCTATCCCACTTTCTTCATCCTGATCGATGGTTATCAGTGGTGCGGCACGCTGACCATCTTCCCCATTAGCCTGAGGTGTGCGAAGCGAGGCGATATGCTTCCTAACTCTCGTGGCTGTAGGTTCACTGATGAGGCGTTGCAGGAGAAAGAGCAGGTATTCAAACAATCTTGCGGTATTGGAAACCGTCAAGTTACCCGTAACCACCAGGCCACCCACGGCTGCAAAAATTAAACCGATGACGGCACCACCGTAGCCGACACTGTCGAGGAGTGCGTTACCAAGCGTTGCGCCGATAGCGCCGCCAAAACCATTGGACAGATGCGTACCTTTCGGATTTGGCTCGTCAACATGAACGAGTCCGCAAGCAACCACTACGATGAGGGCAAAGCCGACAAAGCGTTTGGTCTTGGGCCAGCGGACAAAGCCGAGCGCCATCATTCCGCCCCAGAAGAAAAGTATCGATGCGATAAGGAAGCTAACAAGGCCGAATGTGCTCAGCAGAAAATCAGCCAGCCACGCGCCCGCGGGGCCGACCATATTTTCATAGGTTTCCCCTGGAGCAAATGTAGCGAAGAGCTTGATCGAGTCGGTTGGATCGTAGGTAATTAGGGCCAAGCCGGAAAAAACCCCAGATGCAAGGATTGCAAAGCCGAGCATCTCAAAGAATGCACTTAGGAACGCCTTGGATTTTTCAATCAACATCCGCAACATGAATATTGACCAAATCTTGCTTCAATCCTTGCAGATTAAGGTATTTGGAGTGTCAGTGTGCGCAGGCTACCAAAGGGGGCTAGAGCGGTCAACAGCAAAGTCGAATGTCCCACTTCTGTCCAAGACATCTGAGTCAAAGGGCATCGAAACACGTCGAAGATCGTCCTTGGGGACGACCACTTTCTTACGCCGTGAAGCGCTGGCGGCGCCACAGGATGTAGGTGGTGAAGACGGCGAGGGAAACCATGAAGGCGATCCGGATGCGGTGGGGGCCCGGCAAGATGGCCAGATTCACGCCGGCATTGATGATGCCGAAGCCGGCGTACAACAGATAGACGAAGAGCCCCCACCGCTTGACCAGCAGGAAACCCACGCCGATGAGGATGTGCAGGGTGGGTGACTGGGCCTTGGAGAGGGTCCCCCACAATCCGGGCAGGGTCGTGCCGAGGATTTTCAGCCCGTAGTCCGGCCTCGCCTGGATGATGTACAGGTCGGTCAGGGCGGTGAGCAGGAAGAGAAAGCCGATGGCCTGCAGGTCCACGCTGCCGCGAGACGGCAGGGGAAGGACGGGGAACAGCGAGCCGGGGCTGCTGGACGAGTAGGCGTCCTGGACTTGTCGTGCCCAGCAAACCGCCCCGCCGACCGGGACGAAGACGTACAGGAGAAAGGCGGTGAAGGGGCCTTCGAAGGCGTACCCGAAGTACCACACGACCCCTACCATGACACCCAGCATCAGCGTTTCGGCGGCTTTGACGGAGTGGCCCTTTAGTAACTGACCGGCACCGGGCAGGAGACCGGACAAGAAAGCGGCTTTTTGGTAGGGGGGACCTCCGGTTTGGCGTGTACCCTCGTTACCCTCCGA
>DASQRT010000348.1:0-3969 GCA_035642795.1 Nitrospirales bacterium | reverse complement strand
CCCCTGTCGCCTGCCGGAAGAAATCGAAGAGGTTGGGCCGGCGCTTCCGGCGCCGCCGGGGACGACTGTACAGCTCTGCCTCGAGCTCTTCGAACCGGTCTTCGATGAACTCGATACGCCGGTCCAGGCGCTCCAGTTCCGAGATGCCCGAGGCCTCGTCCAACTCGCCCTCGATCAGCTCCGCCATCCGCAGCACTTCTTCCATCTCGCTCTCCATCTTCAAGGAGAGGTCTGGCTGCGCCTGCAACAGCGCCTCGAAGGCGTAGTCTACGTCTTTGGTGATGCGGGCCTGGAGTTCGGCTACGCGGGACTTCATCTCCTGGAGCGCCTTCGCCTGCGCTCGCTTGTTCTGAAAGGACGCCACGGGCGTATGTAACCAGAATCAGGGGGGACGGTCAAGAAAACGGGAGGCTTACAACACGTCGCCGAGGCCGCCGGGATCGATGCGTGTGATGGACTCTTGGGTCAGCCGGATGATTTGGCCCTGCGAAAGACCCACGTCCATGACGACCCGGTACATGAGCGAACGACCCGACCCGACCGGGAACACCACGAGGTCGTACACCACTTCCCCCAACACGTTGACACTGTCGGAAGCCGTGACGGTCGCCTTGATGGACGTCAGGTCCACCTCGGTCTTGGCCACATCAATGCGGTCGAACTGCCGGAAGGCCTCGACGAGGTCGCGCTGGGCCACGATGTTGCGCGCGGCGAGGTCCTTCGCCGTCCTGATCTGCAACGCCTGCTTCAACCGTTCATGCAGCAGCCCGAGCGCCTCTTCATACCGTTCCTTCTGCAACGCGCTGTAATAGTGGACGAACACGGCGGCGAGTGTGCTGCCCGGAACTTCGGTGGACGCGGCATCGCTCCGGGGCACGGCCGACAGGATCATCAGGGTCGCGATGGCCAGAGGACGCAGGAACCGTGTCATGGTTTGCGATCCTTCTCTTGCAGTTGCGCCTTGAGCCGGCCGATCAACAGCCAGCGGTAGATCCGGACGGAAATCGGGATCACGATGACCAGCCCGATAATCAGGTACATGAAGAACTCTTCCGGAGAGATGCCGTACATGGGTTCCTCTGCTCTATTCTATCAGAGACTCCCCGGACTGTAGACGACAGGGTCGGGCACCTGAGCTTCAGCGAAGCCCTTGCGGCGCAGCCGGCAACTGTCGCAGCGGCCGCACGCGTGCCCCTGCTCGTCCGGGTCGTAGCAGCTATGGGTCAGGTGAAGCGGCGCCTTGAGGGCCAGGCCCCGCCGGATGATATCCGCCTTGGTCATCCGGAGCAAGGGCGCCTCCACGCGAATCGTCCCGCCTTCCACGCCGACTTTCGTTCCCAGCTTGGCAAGAGCTTCAAACGCGCGAAGGAACTCCGGCCGGCAATCGGGATAGCCGCTGTAGTCCAGCACATTGGCCCCGAAATAGATCGCCTCGGCTTGCACCACTTCCGCCCATCCCAGCGCCAGCGCCAGAAACAGGGTGTTGCGGGCCGGGACGTAGGTCGGCGGGATGCCGGAGCCGATCTCTTTGTCCGGGCGGTCCTTGGGAACCGGTACGGCGGCGGTCAGCGCTGAGCCGCCGATCGCCCGGAGATTGACCTCCACCACCAGGTGGCGCTTGGCGCCGAGGGCCGTGGCGATCTCGGGAACTCGCTTCAACTCCACGGCATGCCGCTGGCCGTAATTGACGCTCAACAAGTAAAGCTCGTAGCCGGCGGCTTTGGCCTCGGCGGCCGTGACCGTGGAGTCCAATCCTCCGCTGCACAGCACCACGGCTCGTTTAGCGTGGGAGTTCCCCAAGCTTGACCTCCACTTCGCCTCGCTTGAACTCGCCTTGCCGGTTCATGCGGAAAATCTCCAGCTTCATCCGGTCGCCGGGCTGGTGCTTGCGGATCAGCCGCCGCAGGTCCTCAGAGTTCGTGATCACCTGGCCGTCCGCGGCCGTCACGACATCGCCGCCGATGATCACGATCGCGTTGCCGATGACCACCTGCCGCGTTCCTCCTTGCAGCCTGGCCCTGGCAGCCGGGCTCCCTCTCGCAACACGGACGACTAGCGCGCCGCGCTCTACGGGAAGCTCCAGGGCGCGGGCCACGACCGGCGTCAGCGTCTGCGTCTCGGCGCCCAGATAGGCATACGCGACATAACCCCGGGCGAGGACGTCCGCCACCACCCGCTTCGCGGTGTTGATCGGGATGGCGAACCCGATGCCGATGTTTCCTCCCGACGGGGTGAAGATCGCCGTGTTGATGCCGATCACGCGGCCTTCAGAGTCCAGCAGCGGGCCTCCGGAGTTGCCGGGATTGATGGCGGCGTCGGTCTGGATGACGTCCTCGATCTCCGTCATGCCGGCCTTCACGACCTTGCGCAGCGAGCTGATGATCCCCGCCGAGAGACTGTGCTCCAGCCCGAAGGGATTGCCGATCGCCAAGACTTTTTGTCCGACCTGCAGCGCGGAGGAATCGCCAAGCGGCAGGACGGTCAGTGCTTCGGGTGGGGCCTTGATCTGCAGCACCGCGAGATCGGTCTGAGGATCGGCGCCGACCAGCTTCGCGGTCCATTTGCTGCCGTCGGCGAGGCTCACCTCCAGCCGCTGGGCTCCCTGCACGACATGGTGGTTGGTCAGGATGTGCCCTCGGGGATCGAGGATGAAGCCGGACCCTGACGAATCGCTGGGGATCGGGTTGAAGAAGAAGTCGTAGGCGATAGCCCGGTTGGTGATGTTGACGACACCGGCGTTCAGCCGGCGGTAGATCGCGACGTTGTTCTCCTCGTCGCTGGTGAGGGCCCAGGCCGAAGACGCCGCCACCCAGGCCGCGGCGATCGCGAGGAGCGGGGACCGCATCCGTTAGAGTTCCTGTTCCTCCTCCATCTCAATCTTCTCGAGCATCTCCTGCTTCTCCTGGCACGTCACGCACCGCCGAGCGAACGGGACCGCGCGCAGCCGCTTCTCAGTGATCTCCGCCCCGCAATCGGCGCAGCGCCCATACGTGCCTTCTTCGAGCTTCGCCAGCGCCTCGTCGATCTGCTGCCGCATCTTGTTGCGCAGTTCCATGATGGAGATGTCCCGGACCCGTTCCGTGTCAAGGAGCGCCTGATCGCCCACATCAGGGGCCGAGTCGACCCGCCGCTGGATCTCGTCGGACATCCGATGCCCGATGAGCCCATCGATCTGCTTCATCACCTCCTGGCGGTGCTCCAGCAGCATCTTGCGGAGCGCATCGGTGCGCTGGTTCGAACCCGCGGGTTGCGACGAAGGCGCGTTTGTTACCTTCGTGGCGGGCGCCTTGGCCTTCACCTTGGCTTTGGCCTTCGCCTTCACCACTGTCTTCGCCGTCGCCTTTACCGCCCGGCGCGGCTTGGACTTCGCGGTCATGCGGGTAGCCCTCCTCCCTGAATGAGACTCCTGGCTTTCTCCACCATCTCGCGCTCGTTCTTGTACGTCATCGTGCGGAGCGCGTCCTCGAACGGAAACCAGCGCACTTCTTCCACCTCGTCATCATGGTCGGCCATACTCCCGCCAAGGTATTGCATCAGAAACAGGTGCACCGTCTTGACGATACGGCTGCGATCAGCTTTGGAGTAAAACTCATAGGTGACCTCGCCCAGCTTTCGGAGTACCCTTGCGTTGAGCCCAGTCTCCTCGCGGACTTCCCGGACGGCCGTCTGCTCGAGATCTTCCCCTTTCTCAACCCATCCCTTCGGGAGGGCCCATGCGTCTCCATCGGCGCGAGCCACCCGGATCAAGACCACCTCGTAGCCCGCGTCGGCCGGTCTGAAGGCCACGCCGCCCGACGAGATACGGTGGATGACCATGGCACTCAGTACTGGATCAGGGCCTGGACCTCGCAGCCATCGAGTTGTTCGCGCCCTTTGAGCGAGCACAACTCCACCAGAAAGGCCAACCCCACAATCTCCCCGCCGAGTTGGCGAACCAAATTCACTGTCGCGGCGGCCGTCCCGCCGGTC
>DASQRT010000347.1:0-2846 GCA_035642795.1 Nitrospirales bacterium | reverse complement strand
ATGTCGCCTTCTGGAAGGGCATCAAAGTGGAGGCCTAGCTCAGGGCATGAAACGGCTTACAGGTCGGCTGAGGTTTCGGGCCACACCAGTCGGATGAGCGCCGGCTTTTCGCGCGAGCACTCAAAGTATGCTTTCACGTCTGTCGTCAACACTGCCACATCCACGCCCAGATAGATGCCCGAAAACTTCTGCAACCGTTCCAGCGCCGCGCGCGAAAGGGTCTCGGCCGGCTGGGTCGCGTTGACCAGCCGTTTCAAGTTCGCCGCCGCCACCTGGATCAATGCTTGGAGGAATTGCCCCTGTGGCGTGTCAGGACCGACGGCATGCCAGAGCCCTTCGAATACTTCGTGGCACTCCCACCAGTAGCTATAGTTGTAGAGATCGATCCCATAGAGATACCACTCGCTGTCCCACCACTCGTCCGGTGAAAACGGTGGCGGCGCCGGTTCCGGCTGGCCATAAGAATGGCCCTTGGGGTCCCGTCTCGGGTGAGGCGATTGTCCGGGCACGAAACGATAGGCCGGGAAGGGACGGTCCGTGTAGCGCGGCAAAGACATTTTGCGACTATAGCACACCTCGGCTTGACACCAGAGGCCCGCACGAGTAAGATAAGCTTGCCTTTAAGACCAGTCCTGCGAGGCTGGGAAGGAGACTGACATGGCGCAGTTCATTGCGCTCCTGCACACTCGGCTGTCGTTACCTTCCGGTGGAGGTTTCTCGGAAGGTTTTTTTATGCCCACATGGAAGTGAAGCAAGCTTCCCGCACGGTCATGGACGCCCAAGAAGTCAACCGGGCCCTGACCCGCGTAGCGCACGAGATCATCGAGAAGAACCACGGGATCGCCCACGTGGCCCTGGTGGGCATTCGGACAGGCGGCGTCTATCTGGCCAAACGGCTCGCCAAAAAGCTCCAGGAGATCGAAGGGACGGCGGTCCCCGTCGGGGAACTGGACATCACCCTCTATCGTGACGATCTCAACGCACGGAAAGAACACCCAGTGCTGCGCAAGACCGACATCCCTTTCGACATCACGGACCTCAAGGTGATCCTGGTGGACGACGTCCTCTTCACCGGCCGGACGATCCGGGCCGCCATGGACGGGCTGATCGACCTGGGACGTCCGGGCGAGATCCAACTGGCGGTGCTGGTGGATCGCGGGCACCGGCAGCTCCCGATCAAAGCCACCTATGTAGGCAAGAACTTACCGACCGCACTTGAAGAATCGGTTGAAGTTTATCTGGAAGAGGCGGGGACCCCGGATCGCGTGGTGCTCCTGCCGTGAAACCATGAGCCTCAAACGCAAAGACCTGCTCGGCATCCAGGACCTGACGCTGGAGGAGATCAACCTCGTCCTGGAAACCGCCGAGTCCTTCAAGGAGGTCACGGGGCGCGAGATCAAGAAGGTCCCGACCCTCCGTGGCAAGACCGTCGTGAACCTGTTTTTCGAGCCCAGCACCCGCACGCGGACCTCCTTCGAGCTGGCGGCCAAGCGGCTGAGCGCTGACGTCATCAACTTCGTGGCGTCCGCCAGCAGTGTGGTAAAGGGCGAAACTCTGCTCGACACAGCCCGCAACATCGAGGCCATGCAGGCCGACTTCATCGTCCTGCGCCACCAGGTGGCCGGCGCGCCGAACATCCTGGCCCGGCTGCTGCGGGCCTCGGTCATCAACGCCGGGGACGGCGAGCACGAGCACCCGACGCAGGCCCTCCTGGACCTCTACACGCTGCGCGAGAAGAAGCGGGCGTTCAAGGGCCTGCGCCTGACCATCGTCGGAGACATCGCCCACAGCCGCGTGGCCCGTTCCAACATCTACGCCCTCACGAAGCTGGGAGCGGAGGTACGGGTCGCCGGCCCGCCGACCATGATGCCCCAGGAGATCGAGCGCTTGGGCGTGACGGTGTTCCATAGCCTGGATGAGGCGCTATGCGGCGTGGATGTCATCATGATGCTCCGGCTGCAGCTCGAGCGCCAGGGCATTGCCCTCTTCCCCAGCATCCGCGAATACTCGCGGCTCTACTGTCTCACGCCGGAGCGGATGAAGCTGGCGAGCCCGGACGTCCTCGTGATGCACCCCGGGCCGATCAACCGGGGCGTGGAGATCGCCCCAGAAGTGGCGGACAGCGTGTCGTCCGTGATTCTCGACCAAGTGACCAACGGCGTCGCGGTCCGCATGGCAATCCTCTACCTCTTGTCAGGTGTGAAATGACCGTCGTCATCCGCAATGGCCGCGTCATTGACCCGGGCCGGATCAACGGCCCGGCCGACGTCTTGATCCAGGAAAGAACGATCGCGCGAGTCGGTAAGGGACTGGCCGTACCGCCCGGCGCCACCGTGATGGACGCCGCCGGCAAGTGGGTGCTGCCCGGCTTCGTAGACCTGCATGTGCATCTGCGCGAGCCCGGGTTCGAGTACAAAGAGACGATCCAGACTGGCACAGCGGCGGCTGTCGCCGGCGGCTTCACCTCCGTCTGTTGCATGCCGAACACGTCGCCGGTAAACGACAACCAGTCCGTGACGGAGTTCATCCTGGACAAGGCCCGCGCCGCAGGGCTCGCCCGCGTGTTCCCCATCGGGGCGATCACGAAGGGCTCCGAGGGCAAGGAGCTCGCGGAGTTCGGAGAGCTGAAGGACGCTGGCTGCGTGGCGGTGTCCGACGACGGCAAGCCCGTCATGAATGGCATGGTGATGCGCCGCGCGCTCGAGTACGCGCGGACCTTCGCCCTCACGGTCGTCGACCACTGCGAGTGCCTTCATCTTTCGGAAGGAGGTTGCATGCATGAAGGGTTGGTCGCCACCGAGCTGGGCCTGCACAGCATCCCCGCAGCGGCGGAAGACGTCATGGTG
>DASQRT010000346.1:0-3672 GCA_035642795.1 Nitrospirales bacterium | reverse complement strand
GGGAGGTGTTGCTCCGGACTCGATACCGGCATCGAGCACTTGACCGAGAGATTCAGCCGCGGCTGTTCGGATCTCCTGTAGAGCGTCGGCGATTTCTAAAACGCTTGTTCTTGGGTATTCCGGGCAAACCCTGGATCTATTTCTTCTATTCCTACGTGCTACGAGGCGGTTTCCTGGATGGGCGTCCCGGCTTCATTTACAACGTGTTGAAGGCCTTCTATTGGTACCAGATCGGCATCAAGGAATATGAAGTCCGCTTGCGTGAGCGAGGAGTACTGGAACAGGGGGAATCCTCACGATAGCGATTGAGCGAGTCTGGATCTACAGATCATCGCCGACCCGCTCTTGTCCGGCATGGCGACAACCAGTTCTGGTTTGTCGCGCATGAACTCGTCCACGGCCGACCTGGCGCCGGGCCAGGCGTTGTAGTCATGAACGATGATGATTCCGTGATGTGCCATCCTTGGATAGAAGAACCTCAAGCCTGCCAGGCTCGGCTCGTAAAGGTCGGCGTCCAGATGAACGAAGGCGAATGTCCTGGTGTCAAACAGCTCCGGGATGCTATCGGGAAAGTAGCCCTTGATAAAGTGAACGCGTCGATTCACAGGGGCCACGACGGTCTTGACGTGTTCAAGGGACGTATCGGCAAAGTGGGCTCCTCCAACAATGTGTCCCGTCGCCGAACGTTCTTCTCGAGTACCCCTCTCGGTGAACCCCTCGAACGTATCGAAAAGGAATAGTTCGCGGTCCGGCACGTAGTGATGGATGAGCCTCGCGGTACTGCCTTTGTAGACGCCCACCTCTGCCAAGTCGCCCGGAATATTCCTTTCTAGGATCGTACGCAACAGTAGCACCAGCATGTCGCGGCGAGTGACATCCCATGGATCGAACGGCGAGATCACCCGCGGCGTCCTATCACCCCTAATTAGGAATCCTCCTGTCTTGGCGACAAATGCCGGGTTGTGCCACAGAGATTTCGGGTTGATATCCATCTGGCCTTGCAGGAAAAATGGCGCGTCTCTTAAGAGCGCGCTCAGTCTGTAGAGAAGCAGCTTGAGTGCTCTCGTCCCATAGTGTTTAGGGCTGCGAAAGATCCTGCCGAGCCTACTCATGTGAGGATTGTTGAAAAGGACTCCCTAGGCGGTTGCAAAGATAAAGGTGCAAACACCCCTTCGGCGTGTCCGCAGGCTGCCGCCCGAGGCGATCAGGAGGCGCGAACGGGAGGTGCCGCACGGTGGCTGCTATCTCCCTGCCGTTGCTGCGACGCGGCCACCGCGAAACAAGTGCGTGGCACGGTAAACACCGATGAGGAGCCACAGCATGGCCGCCAATAACGGAAAGCTTCGCAACACCGATCCAGCGTATTCAAGCAAATCTCCCTGATTGGCATAAACGACGGTGAACACGCAGAAAAAGAAGATGGCAAACACGTTGCGGTGAAGCTCCCACCCTAGCTTTTTCAAAGCAAGCAGAAAACCAAGAAACGTACTGAAGGCGATCAGGATCAGGCCGGCGGCTCCGTACCCGGCATAGCTCTGGGCCAGAAGGGGTACGTTCATGTACTTCCCTCCGCCCGGCGCATTGAGGCCCAGTTGCAGGAGGAGGTAGTAGGCCTCCGGGTACCGGGGCTTTTCTGGATAGATGAACGATGGTACGAGCCTCGCGAACGCCGGCCAGACTACGCTGCCGCCCAATGCGCCGCGGCGGTTGACAGCGTCGATGACGGGATCGATGACCTGAACGGTCGCGTAGCGGCCCACCAGCATCTGCCCGCTGGCATTGCCGAAGTAGTTGTATGTCGAGGAGCGGAACTGGACTGACGCCAGTTGCTGATAACGCTCGAAACGCCCGCTGCCAAAAGCCTGCTTCAGGCCACTCTGGATCACCTGGACCCGCTGTTGCCAAGGCATGGTTTGGATACCGATCGCTCGGTAGGCGTGGATCAAGGGGCCTACAACGGCGCCCATGAGCACCACTCCCAGTACTCCAGCAGCGGTCTGCCAGCGCGTGACACCTCCTCGGTAGAACAGGCTGGTCGCAAAATAGGCGACGACCGGAAGCGCTACGTTCGTTTTTGCATTGTCAACCAGACCCATGGCGATCACCGCCGCAAGGATCAGCAGAAGCTGGCTGTCCATCGAGCCACGGCCACGACTTACCTCCAGAACCAGTGCTGTTCGAGCGATCACGGCCATAAGTAGCAGGTTCCAGAAGTCTCCAAGACCTCCGAATCCCGAGCCCCCTGGATCCTGGAAAAGGCGGTTGAGATACCAGGACAACGTCCCGAGGACGAACGTCGAGTTCGAGAGCCATCGCAACAACCGCGGATCACTGACTGGGTGGAACAGGGGCTTCCCGACAGGGATCGTTAGCGCGACGAGGAGGGCAACCAACAAAACGGCTGACCCTGCGGCTAGGGTTACAAAGGACTCAAGGGGTGCTAACAAATGCGAGTCGAGCGGTTGACGTAGGACCGTTTTCGCTACGAGCGCAACAATCGCGCTACCGAGGACAAACATGAACGCTAGCCAACCAGCTCCATTGTACGCGCCGACAAGCCGGAGCCCGGCGAGTCCGGAAACGCAGGTCATCGTGGCGAGCGCCAAGACAATAGGATCTACTCCTAGGGCGACCTGCACCCCTGCGCAGACCGCGACGACCACAAGAGTGGTCCGCATGATGGAAGTGCTCTTGAGGTGCACGACAAGCCGTGCCTCGCGCCGTGGGTTTGTGGACCGGTCGCTCACGCGCGCCTTGCCACGGCGAGAAGATTCTGGGAGAAAACCGCACTGTGATCAAGGGCGCCGGTCTCAGCGGCTAGGTAGAGCAGAACTCCGGTTCGGATGAGCCGCCACAAGAGAAACCTGAAGGCGCTTTTGAGACCGTGCGGCACTGGTTGGTCTTCATAGCAATGGACGCTTGCGAATCCGCTGGCTCGTAGAACTTGAGACAGTGACGTGCGGGTGAAGGCGAGTTCGTGGGTGAAGTCCCAGTAACGCATGCGGGCCCCGAACGGCGCCTCCGCGTTTGGTGTGTGAATGATCCAACGGCCGCCGGGGCGCAAGACCCGATATACGCCATCAATCAGATGAATCAGCTCGGCCTTCGTGAAGTGCTCAATAAGATCGAAACTCACCACTACGTCGAGCGATGTGGCAGGTGTGACAGCCAAGGTGGACATGACATCTCCCTGTTCGACCCCGGCTATGCCCAGTCGACGTGCCGCTGCCACCTGTTCGATGGCCGCATCCACTCCCTTAGCCCCCTTGTAACCGGCTTCGTGCATTGGGTACAGGAAGGCCCCATGTGCGCAACCGAGATCCAAAATGGCTGCGTTTCGATCGCTTGGAAAATGCCGCCGGATCACTTGTCGAAAAAATGGCAGACGCGGCCGCAGACCTTCGAGGCTTAGCGGGGCGAGAGGCTTGTCGCGAGCAGTGACATACTGGCCGTAAATGCGCTGACGGTATCCTGCTTCGGTATCAATTGGCATATTTTCTCGTCGCGAGCAAGCTAAAGAGCGGAATAGGGTTGATGGCAGAAAGCACAGTGTCTATTGCGGAGCCGCTGCAAAGACGTGCAGCGGCGCCCAGCGTGTAGGCGGCCATCACGGTGTCCATCAGCAATAACGACATGCCTGCGTTCGCCAAGTTACTGGTGGCATTGAGCAGG
>DASQRT010000345.1:0-6164 GCA_035642795.1 Nitrospirales bacterium | reverse complement strand
TGCCGGCCCCCTGTCCGCCACCCTCTACGCCAAGCGCGACGATTCTCCCAAGGTCCTCCTAACCACGCTGGCGGGGCGCGACCTCTTGACGAAAGGCATCCAGGAATTTCGCCGCAAGCGCGTCCTCCCGTTTGACCGCTTCCAGGTGACCCGGCTGAAGATCGCCAGCCCCCAGGAAACCGTCGTACTCTACAGAGAAGGCCAGGGCGAGAAGGCCGTGTGGAAGATCAAGGCGCCGGTCGAGACGGCGGCGGACCAGCCTGAAGTGAAAAGCCTCTTGTTCGCCCTCGAGGACCTGAAAGCACAGGACTTCATCGACGATCCGAAGCAGCGCGCCGCCAAGCGCGCCGTGCTGGGCAAGCCCCTGGCGACCATCACCCTGCGCGAAGACGAGACCGACCGAACGGTGTCCCTGTTCCTTGACCCCCACGACAACACTGCGGCCTACGCGGAAAGCGCTTCGCAGGAACCCCTGTATCAGATCACCCGAGCGGCGGCCGAGGACCTGGCCAAGGGATTGTTCGATTTGCGCGCCAAGCAGCTCATTGCGGCCGAACCGGACCAGGTCAAGACGCTCGTGATCAAAACCGGCGGACAGGAATACACGCTGAGCCACGAGGGGGGCGCCTGGCTGGTGGACAGCGATCCCAATGCCAAAGCGGACGTCGCCCGCGTTAACATGTTCGTGACCCGCGCGGTGCGACTCCAGGCGGAGAAAATCGTGACGGAGAAACCGACCGATCTGAAACCGTACGGCCTGGTGCCTCCGGCGGCAGAGTTGATCGCCGCGGGCGAACAAGGCAAACTGCTGGGCCGGATCGCCATCGGAAGGCAAAAGCAGGGCTTGGCGTATGCGATGGGGTCTGCCATGGCCGGGGTCTTTCAGGTCCGTCCGGACATTCTCCAGGACATTCCCCAAAAGGACGAACTGATCGCGGGCAAGGCCTCATCACCCAAAAAGTAACGAGTTGCCTCGGCAGCGGGAAATAGCCCTTCCGCTGGAAATCATTTTGATGCGAAAAGTGATCGTGGTACCATGCGCTGCCCGGTTGGGGCATCAGGGACGGGCACGACGAACCAGGATCGCTCCTCGCAGGAAGGAGCAGGATGGAAGCACCTTCACCAAAGAAGCGGCTACCTCTTTGGAAGAGGCGGTTCTACGTCCACAAGATCCAGAGGGTTTATGCGATCTGGTTCGGTTTGTTCATGTTCTTCTCCGCACTCCTGGTTTTCGGCCTCGCCTTTCTCGTCCCTTTCATCCCTCCGGCCCTTAAACTCGCCGCGCCAATCCCTCTCGCAGAGCGGGCAAGAGCCGCCAATCAATTTCTGGTCCTCGCCCAAACCGTCTGGCCAGCCCTTGCCGTGTTGATTCCCGCGGCAGCCGTTTTCAGCATCTACCTAACCCATCGGCTGGCGGGACCGCTGTATCGCTTTGAACAAACCGCCCGAGAACTGATTCGGGGGAACTTTGCTCTTCGTATCCGGCTCAGAAAAGGGGATGAGCTGCATGATCTTGCCGGACTTCTGAACGAGGTTCTCGATACGGTCGAACCGGCATTCCGGGAGATCCGGGAAAGCGAGGCACACGTGCGCGAGGCCTTATCCTGGATTATGGACGAGATGAGGAAACAGCCATCGATTAATCGGGAGGTGCTGAAACATCTGGAAATAGCCCTGAAGGGCTCGGAACGAATCACTGAGACTCTGAAGAGGTTTCAGCTCTCCAAGCCTACTGAACGGCTCCACTCGGGCAAGGCATGAGACCAAAGATGAGCGTCAGCGATGCGATGGGATTTACTCTTATCGAACTGATGATCGTGGTTATGATCCTTGGCCTCCTTGTCGCGGTCGCCGTTCCAGCTTTTCAGAGTTATGTGAAAAAGGCCAAATCGGTTGAGGGGGAGATGGCCTTATCCGAAATCCAACAGCTTGAAGACCACTACTTCGATGACAACCTCCAATATTCGGCTAGCCTTTCGACCATCGGGTTTAATCCTTCCGCTCCGTTAAAATATTACACGATTACGATTCAACTGAACGGAGCCGGTCCCCCTCCATTTCTCTACCAGGCCACAGCCACGGCCAACCTGGACGAGGACCCGGATCTGGATGCGTGGGTGCTCACGGTTGATACGAATGGGTCGAGTACCCTACAGCATGGGTGCATCCCCGGTGGGGTCGGCGCGGTCCAATTTGACTGCACGGATTAGCCGGCAGGTGCCCAGCCTCCGTCCAGCGCTTAAAAGAGGCTCACCAGATCGAGTAGCCGGGCACGTTCCGTCTGCACAAGCGCGAGCTCAGCCCACTTAGGTCATCCGAAGCGGTTTGACTGGAGATAGCACAGCAGTGGGATCCCGCTGCCAGACGTCCGGATCGGCGTCCACATACAGCTCGACCTCGTTGCCGTCCGGATCGGCCAGATAGAGGCTCTGGCTTACGGTATGGTCGCTCATGCCGGTGATCGCCACCCCGGCCTTTTCCAATTCGGCCTTGGCCTTGCGGAGCTCCTCCAATGAGTCCCCGATTTTGATCCCGATATGGTAGAGCCCAAGGCGGCGGCCGGCAGGTGCACGAGGCGCATCTCCGACCTCGATCAACAGCAGTTCATGGTGGGTACGGCCTGACGTCAGCGCCGCCGCTTTTCCCCCGAACGTCCGCCCGACCTCCTGAAATCCCAACAGGTCACGGTAGAAGGCCAGTGACCGCTCCAAGTCCCTCACGTAAAAGACGACGTGCCCCAGGTACTGCGCTTTCATTGAAACCGTTCCTTTTCAGCCATCATCAACCGGTGACGATTGGCGATGTCTGCCCCCAGCGCCCTGAGAACACGAACTCCGTTAAGGGCTTCCGTTCCCTCGGGGCCAATTCGCGATTCCTGAGTCTTTCGGGCAAACTCTGCGGATCGCCAGGATAGCCCAGCGCAATCGCCGCCACCGGCTCATACTGTTCTGGCACGCCGAAGAGTTCTCTAACCTTGTCCGGATGGAAGCCGGCCATCTGATGTACCACCAGTCCAAGCGCCGTCGCTTGAACAATGAGGTTGGCGACCGCCTGGCCGACATCGTAAAAGGCATGGCGGTTCGGCTTGCCATTTTCTTCGAAGGATAGTTTCGCCACCGAGACCATCAGTACCGGAGCATGTTGCGCCCACTGGATATTGCCTTCCACGAGACAGCTCAAAAGACGGGCGTACTCGGCCGGGTCCTGCTTCGTGGCCACGATGAAGCTCCAGGGTTGCTCATTAGAGGAAGACGGTGCCCACCGCGCGGCTTCCAACAGACTCCGCATTGTGGCAGGCTCGACCAGCCGATCGGAAAATGCCCGCGGGCTCCATCGCCGCTTTAGCAGGTCATGGATCGGATACTGTGTTTCGGCCGGCTTTTCCATCACCATGCTCCCTCATTTCTCATGGGATGTTCCTCCTCTTGCCTTATCCCCTCGTCGGGGATTCCTCCGGCACGATATCCAGCACCCGTTTTTCAGCACGCCGGACGATGGTCATCGGGGCCCGCACACCGACCTTTTCCTCGACGAGGAGCCGATGCAGGTCATCGATGCCGGCCGTCGGATGCTCCCCATAGGCCACGATGACGTCGCCCGCCCGCAGGCCCGCGCGCTCCGCTGGGCTGTTCGGCTCGACAGCCACGACCTGGATGCCGCTCTCGACCGGCAAGTTGTGCGCCAGCACGAAACGGCGCGGTAGCGGCACGTTCTGCCCACTCACGCCAATGAAGCCCCGCCGGATCTTGCCGTCCTTGATGAGGCGGCCCGCGACGAACTTGGCGGTGTTGATGCCGATGGCGAAACAGATCCCCTGCGCCGGCAGGATCACGGCGGTGTTGACGCCCATGACTTCTCCACGCGAGTTCACCAGGGGCCCGCCGGAATTGCCGGGGTTGAGCGCGGCATCCGTCTGGATGACGCTGTCGATCAGCCGTCCCGACGTCGAGCGAAGCGACCGGCCAAGCGCGCTGACCACGCCCGCTGTCACCGTGCACTGAAAGCCGTAGGGGTTCCCGACCGCGATCGCCAACTGCCCTACCCGGATGGCGTTCGAATCCCCTAGTGGAGCGGCAGCTACGTTCGGCGCATCGATCCGGACGACTGCGAGGTCTGTGTCCGGATCGTCGCCAGCGAGATCGGCGAAGACCCGCCGGCCGTCCGCGAGGACGACGTCAATGTGGCTGGCCCCATGCACCACGTGACTGTTCGTCAGAATGAACCCATCCGGCGTGAAGATGAAGCCGGAGCCGCTGCCCCGCGCCTCCTGGGGAAACCGCGGATCCGCCACACGGCGGCCCTTGAGTCGGTGCAGGACGTCGATGTTGACGACCGACGAGCTGACCTTCTCAGCCGCGCTGATGACCGCCTGCGAGTAGGCGTCCAGCAGCTTATCATCTGCGCGTGCCGCCGCCGGCAGGCCGCCGCCCTTCGCCGTCTCGAAGTCGTCATTGATCGTCTGCTGAAACTTCGCGTTCATGTTCGTCTTACCTCAGCTTCTTTGCGATCGCCCCGTCCACCGACCACCTGCCCCCGCCCGCGATCAGCAAGGCAAGGCTCATGCCGATGACCAGCAGATGATACTCAAACCCTTCGCCCGCCTGCTTGCCCGCCCAATTCATAAAGAAGCCGTTCGGCCAGTGCACCATCGCGATCGCCCCGAGCATGATCACGGTGAAGCTGGCCGCTATGAATCGCGTCAGGAAGCCCATAATCAGCCCCAAGCTGCCGAAGGATTCTCCGATGATGACCAGAAAGGCCACAATCCAGGGCAAATGCATTGTTCCCGTAAAGAAACCCATGGTCCCGGAAAATCCGAACCCCCCGAACCAGCCCAAGAGCTTTTGAGCGCCATGCGGGAGCATCACGACTCCCAGCATCACCCGAAGGATCAAACTGGACCAGGCCTCATCCGTTTGAAATAGGGTCCTCATGAGTATCCCTCCTTGGTTAGTTCTTCTCGAAGCTGTTCTTGAGCCGCAAGAGTAGCTCTCGCAACTGCTTCGCCTCCGTGGACGTGAACGCCCGCTCGAAATACGGCTTCATGTGATGGACGTGGGCCGGAAAAACTTCCCGAAATCGCGCATCGCCCTTCGGCGTCAGCCGAATGAAGGTGCAGCGCCGGTCTTCTCGAGACGGCACCCGCTCGATCAGGCCTTTTTTCTCCAGCCGGTCCAAGACTCCTGTCAGTGTGCCTTTGGTGACCAGCGTCTTCTCCGACAGCTCCTTGCACGTCATCCCCTCAGTATCCCCCAACGTGGCGATCACGTCGAACTGCGAAGACGTGAGCCCCAGCGAGCGGACGTGGGGGTCATCCCTCCGGATGAACGCAAAGTAGGTCTCCACCAGCGGCCGTAGCACCTGCATAAAGGGGTCCTTACTCGGATCGACCGTCGGCTTCCGTGCCATTAGATACCATTTAATTATTTGCATTAATAGTTCTAACTAGAACAATTGTCAAGCCCCCGCTTACAAAAGGCCCAACTTTTTTCAAAGCCATGCAAAATCAATGAGATAATCGGCAGCGCTATCAGAATTAAGGACGCGCCAATGCCGAGGTGGATCAACCAGGTAAGAGCGACGACGTGGCTGGTACTCCCTGCCCTGTTCTTGCTCTGTGGCTGCGCAGCCCCTGTCCAGGAACTCTGGCCGCCTCCCGAGGGTACGCCAACCCACACGATCGTCGTCTCGCTTGATACGTGGCACGCCATGATCGCCATCACACTGGACGAGCGAGTGACTGCATTGGACCGAAAGTCGGTGTTCGAAGAATGGGGCTATGCGGAGCAGGCGTGGTACCTAGAAGGCCGCCAGGGGATCACCGGCGCCCTGCGGGCCCTCTTCTGGCCAAGTCCGGGGGTGGTGGAAATAGGTCTCCATGAGCAAGTCTGGGCGGCGCGGACTCCCCAACCGCCGGCCGAGACGTTCGTCTTCCGCCTCAGCGAGGCTGGCTACCTGCGATTGCGCCGCCACCTGCTCTCTACCATCGGGGCCACCAATCCTGTGATGGTCGTTGACCACGTCAAGTTCTATCGTTCAAAACGGCCGTACCACCTGTTCCACCAATGCCACCAGTACGCAGCCGAGGCCCTTCGGAAAGCCGGACTGCCGCTCTCAGCCTGGTGGGCCTTCAGCCGGACGAGCTTCGCAATGCAGCTCCGGCG
>DASQRT010000344.1:0-14579 GCA_035642795.1 Nitrospirales bacterium | reverse complement strand
GGCGACCGCATCGCAAGGGGGAGCGGACGAAGGGGCGGATATAAGAGAATCAAAACAAAGAGCGGGTCCTGCCCCCGCATAGCCCAGCGCAGCCGGGGAACCCGTTGCTCCTTCCACTGCAACGGGTCGAAACGCCGTCGCAGCCCCGCAGACCCGGCTGTACGCCCCGCGCTGCATCTGGGCGCCCATGCGGTGTCACCCGCTCGATTGCAACGGGTCGAAACGCCGTCGCAGCCCCGATGACTCGGGTGTGCCGCCTTCCGCTCCGCCCGGGTCCCGCTCGGCGCCACCCGCAAGATGAATCCTGGAAAACTCATCCGCCTTGCGCTATATTAGGAGACAAAATTTAACGAAGGGGGCGACCGGCTTCGACGGGGATCATGAGGCCAGGGTGGCATGCCGAGCTCCGGGAACTCGTAAAAGTCCGGAAACAATAACTGCCAACCAAGAGCTGGCACTCGCTGCTTAATTAAGCAGTGACGTCTCTCTCCTGACGCCTGCGCGGGGGAAGAGGCGACGATAGCGGGCTGGTCCGGCGCCGGTGCTCAGCGGCGACGGGCGAGACACACTGGGCTAGCAACCGTTCTAAGCCTGCCGACGGGCGTGGACGGAAGCGAACCCCCAAATCGTCGGCTACGCATGTAGAAGCCCTTCGCTGACGGTCTTCGGACAGGGGTTCAACTCCCCTCGCCTCCACCATCTTTACTTGGCGTCTTTGGCGCAGCGGAACCCGCGGTCGGTGCTGGGGGCCGAGGGGTAACTCCGAGACCGGAGCGCGGAGCGTTGGAGTGACCCTCCATCGAACCACGACCCGCCGCGCACCACTTTCTCCTCGCCGTCTGCGGGCCCTTTCGGATTCCGGTCCAGCTCGTACTTGTAATAGGCCTTGTCGTACCAGTCCGCCACCCATTCCGAGACGTTCCCCGCAAGGTCGTAGATACCGTAGGGGCTCCGGCCGGCCTCCAGACTCCCGACGATGGCAAGCACGCCGTAGCCTTTCCACTCGCAGCACTTGTTGAAGTTCGCGTGCCTGGACGTCGGCGCCTCGTTGCCCCAGGGGTATTCTCGGCCGTCCGTGCCCCGGGCGGCCTTCTCCCATTCGGCTTCGGTCGGCAGGCGCTTGCCGGCCCACCGGCAGTAGGCGTCAGCATCCTCCCAGGTCACGCCGATAACGGGCCGGCCCCCATGGCTCACCAGACTCACCTCGCTCCATTTATACGGTAGCTGTCGCCCGGTCGTCTTCAGGAATCCGGCGTAGCGCGCGGTGGTCACTTCGTACTTGTCCATATGGAAAGCGTCGAGATAGACCGGGTGTCGGGGGTTATCAATTCTGTCGCCGCCCATCGTGAACTCGCCGGCGGGCACCAGCACCATCGGTGTGCCGTCCTTACCGAGCAGCTCCCGGCCTGCAGGCGGAGGCGTAAAGGGTCGTACGCGAGCCTCTTCAATCGGCTTCGAACGCTGCTCCGCGCGGGCTTTGGCCTGCTCCTCCGCGCGACGGCGCTCTTCCGTGAGCTTGCGCTGCGCCTCTTCGCGGCGGGCTTGTTCCGCGGCAGCGCGTTTGTGCTCTTCTTCCAACCGCTGTTGCTCGGCCTGCTGCTTGGTCCTTTCTTCCCGCTCCCGAGCTAGGCGCTCCTGCTCCCGCTTGGCGCGCCTCTCGTCCTCCTGTCGGGCTTGCTCCTCCGCTAGGCGTAGGCGCTCCTCTTCCAATCGTTTTTGTTCGGCTTGTCGTCTGACGAGTTCTTCCTGTTCGCGGGCCAGCCGTTCGGCGTCCAGACGGGCGCGTTCTTCCGCCTCCCGCTTGGCCTGCTCCTCGGCGATGTGTCGGCGTTCTTCTTCCAACCGCTGTTGCTCAGCTTGCTGTTTGACCAGCGCCTCCTTCTCCCGCGCCAGCCGTTCGGCCTCCAGCCGGGCCTGTTCCTCCGCAGCGCGCCGGGCTTCTTCTGCTGCCAGCCGGTTGCGTTCCTCCTCCTGCCGCCGCGCCGCTTCCGATTTCGCTCGCTCTTCTGCCTGCCGTTGTTCGTGTTCAATGGCCTCGCGTTCGGCCTGGAGGTTTGGCTGGCCGAGATGGAGCTCCCTCGCGACCCCGGTCATCACGTGAAACAGATGCACCTGCTTGGCCTTCATGCCCTGCAGCTCTTCCTGGATTGCGATGTCCGTCAGCAACGTCTCCGGTGTCAGGGGCGTCCCCTCAACCGGCAGCCACCACTGCAGACGGCCATCCTTGTCATATTGCGCATGGCCGGCGAAGTAGATCAGGACAATATCATCAGGTTTCGCGTCATTGCTCAGGCGAAAGAGGGCATAGGCAATGTTCTGTCGCGTAGCCTGCTCGTTCAGCAGCTCGAGGATGCGATCCCGCTGCACTCCGTAGCGCTGCGCGAGTTCGTCGCGCACTTCCAAGGCGTCCCTGACTGCGGTCTGCAACGGGAGCCCGTGGTGGTAGTTGTCGATGCCGATGATCAACGCCCAGTATACGCCCGTGGTCGGCCCGCCGGCGGGCTGCGGCGGGAGCACCAGGTTCTGGATCTCTGCAGACGCGACCGGCGCGGTGAGCAAGACTGCAAGTACCACTATCACGGAACGGACGAGCGAGGAGCGTTTCACGGATGAGTTCCTCTGGCGGGACAGCCAAGCAGAGCGTAGGCTACAGAAAGCAGGAGGCGATATCAAGCATGGTAGAGCCGCGAACTTTTCTTTTGCGACGGTCTCCTCTACTATAAGTGCTCCCTATGGCGGAAAGAAGGCCACGGAAAGCAAAGGACGCGGGCACTGTGCGGCGGCGGAAGCCCATGGGGGTCTCGACTGGGCTGGCGGCTGGGGAACTGCTGGCGGCGGCGCCGCCGGGAGATGTCGCCGAACTTCATCGCGCGATCGAGGACGACGGCGGGAAGGTGCTCGCCATGTACCGCGAGCCATTCGGCGGACGCTGGCTCCTCATGGCTGCGCTCCCGATTGAGAAGGTGGAGCCAACCCCCTACCAACGCAACCTCTCGGAGACGCACGTCCGCAAGCTCGAGGCCGTGATCGGCAAGCTCGGGCGCTTCCTCGATCCGATCATCGCGGTGCGCGCCCCGCAGGAAGGTACGACCAGGTATTGGACGCCGAATGGCCACCATCGGCTCTCGGCCATGAAGACCCTGGGCGCGAAGAGCATCACGGCGATCGTGGTGCCGGAGGCGGCCGCGGCCTATCAGATCCTTGCGCTGAACACCGAGAAAGCACACAATTTGCGGGAGAAGGCGCTGGAGGTCATCCGCATGTACAAGGAGTTGGCGAGGCTCGACGGCGCCACGGAGGAGACTTACGCGCTGGAGTTCGAGGAGCCGGCTCTCATCACGCTGGGCCTCTGCTACGAGGAGCGGCCGCGTTTCAGCGGCGGCGCCTACCATCCGGTGCTCAAGCGCGTGGATCAGTTCATGAAAGGCTCCTTGCGCGCGGCGTTGGAGGCCCGCCAGGCACGGGCCAAAACCGTGCTGGCGCTGGACGATCTGGTCATCCAGAAGGTCGAGGCGTTGAAGGCCCGAGGCCTCACCAGCCCGTACCTCAAGAGCTTCGTCGTCGCGCGGATCAATCCGATTCGGTTCCGTCCCAAGGAGGCTGCGCCGCTCGCATTCGATGAGACCTTCGACCGCATGACGAAGGCCGCTGGCAAACTGAACCCCGACACGATCAAGATTGACGACCTGGCCCGATCCGGCGGCGCGACGGATGAGGGAGACTGATTGCTGTAGCACGGACGGAAGAATGGCTAGGATTCTGTTCATTGATGATGACGAGCAGACCTTGGACCTTTTCGGGCAGATTCTCGAAGGAGCGGGCCACGAGGTGATCATGGCCCGGGACGGGGTCGCAGGGATCGCGCTTTATCGGAAAAACCCCACGGACCTGATCATCACCGACATCATGATGCCGGTGAAAGACGGCATGGAGGTCATCAATGAATTGAAACGGGACTTTCCCGAGGCGAAGATCATCGCCATCTCCGGTTCGGATCGGGAGGTGCGGCGCGAGTTCTTCTTCGACGTCTCAAGGATCCTGGGAGCGAAGCGTACGTTTCAGAAGCCGATTGACCCGGTGGAATTGCTGCTGGCGATCCGAGAACTGGCTCCGGACTAGCTTGGCCACGCGATTGACACCCACCGGCACGACTCTTATAATGCGCTGTCGTCTTAAGGATTGAAGAGAATGGAGGTTTCTCATGTCCGCCACAATGCGGCAGCACTCAAATTTGGCACGGAAACGCACGCACGGGTTTCTCGAGCGGATGAAAACCAAAGGCGGCCGCAAAGTGCTGGCGCGCCGTAGGTCCAAGGGACGGCACAAGTTGACCGTCTGACTCGGCGATCGGTGGTTGCACCCCGCTCCGCCCGCTCCCAGCATCTCCTTCGCAACAGCGCCGCGATCCGGTTGGTCTTCAAGGAAGGCAGGCGGGTGTCGTGCCCGCTGTTCACCTTGCTCTACCGCCGGAACGCGTTGGACCACACGCGCGTCGGGGTGGTGGTGGGGAAGAAACTGGGCGATGCGGTGTGGCGTAACCGCTCCAAGCGTCGCTTCCGGGAGCTGGCTCGCCTGAGCCTGCCTCGGCTGCCGGCCGGCCTGGACCTGCTGATCTTGCCGAAACGGGAATCTGTGACTGAGCCCGCCCAGCACCTGCGCGACAACTGGCAGGCGCTCTTGGCGCGGGTGAAGCTGCTGGCCCCAGAGGACACCCAATGACCCGTATCGTCGTGGCTCTGATCGCCTTCTATCAACGCTGGCTTTCGCCGCTCGGCCTGCCCTGCTGCCGATTCGTGCCCACGTGCTCGGCCTATGCGCGCGAGTCGTTCGAGCGACACGGCCTGCTGCGTGGACTTGCTCTGGCGGCGTGGCGCCTGCTCCGGTGCCATCCGTTCCATCCGGGGGGCTACGACCCGGTCCGGTAAGGACGCCTCATGGAGAAGCGCATCATCCTCTTTCTTGTCCTCTCAATGGCCGTCATTGTGCTATATCCGTATTTGCTGGAGAAGATGGGCCTCGCCAAACGGCCGGCTTCGCCGGCGTCCAGGGCCGTCGCTCCGAAGAAGGACTCCGCCGCGCCGGCCACAGTGACGGCGCCCGCCCCGCCTTCCGCGCAGATCCTGCCAACCCCCGCCCCGTCTGCCAGGGTGCCGACACCGGCCACTGAGGCGCGCGAACAGGAGGTGAGGGTCGAGACCGATCTCGTCAAGGTCGTACTCTCGAACCGTGGCGGGGTGATCAAGCGCTGGGAGCTCAAGCGCTACCTCAACACGGACCCCAAGAACCCCAAGCCCATCGAGCTCGTGCCGGCTGACGATCAAGGGGTCTCGCTCACGCGGCCGCTGACCGTGGAAGTCCCCGACGCCAAGCTGCAGGTACGGCTGTCGAAGGCGCTGTACGCGGTTTCCGGAGACAAGGACCTCAGGCTCAGCGCGGCGCAGCCCGCTGGCGAGATCGGCTTTACCTACACCGACCCGGACACCGGCGCACAGGTCGCCAAGCGCCTCACCTTCCACCAGGGCAGCTACCTGGTGGACCTCAATGTGGAAACGAGCGGTTTCAGCAGCTCGACCACCCTGTCGCTCGGCACGAACTTCGGGATCCATGAGTGGCAGCAGGGCTTCGTCGGCTTTATCGGCCCAGCCACGTTTATCAGCGGCAAGCTCGACAAGGCCACACCCGAGAAGGAAGACCTCCGGGCGGGACAGGTGATCTGGGCCGCATTGCAGGACAAGTACTTCCTGGCGGCCGCGATCCCGGCCGATCCCGGGACCCGCATCGCTGTCGTGCGTAAGGAAGGCGAGAAGCTGGTGTCGGTGGGCCTGCGCACCCCAGCCCCAGCAGGGACGTTGATCAGCAAGTACCGGCTCTTCGTCGGCCCCAAGGAATACGACACGCTGGCGGCGCTCAAGCTCGAACTGGAGGAGACGATCGATTTCGGCTGGTTCATTTATGGGAGCTGGTCCATCGTGCGAGCGGTGGCCAAGCCCCTGTTTTATGCCATCCGCTACCTCCACGAGATCACGCACAATTACGGCGTCGCGATCATCATGATCACGGTCTTCATCAAGCTGCTGCTCGCGCCCCTCGCGTACAAGAGCTACAAGTCGATGAAGGACATGGCAGCCGTGCAGCCAGAGATGCTCACCTTGCAGAAGAAGTACGCCGACGACCGCGAGCGGCTCAACAAGGAGCTGCTCAAGTTCTACAAGGAGCGCAAGGTGAACCCAGTCGGCGGCTGCCTGCCGATGTTCTTCCAGATCCCCGTGTTCGTCGCGCTCTTCAATATCCTGTACATGACCATCGAGCTCAGGCAGGCGCCGTTCATCCTGTGGGTGAAGGATCTCTCGGTGCAGGACCCCTACTACGTCCTGCCGATCCTCATGGGGGTTACCATGTTCATCCAGCAGAAGATCCAGCCGACCACCATGGACCCCAAGCAGGCGCAGATCATGCTGCTGCTACCGGTGTTCCTCACGTTCTTGTTCATCACCTTCCCAGCTGGGCTCGTGCTCTATTGGTTGACGAACAACGTACTCACGATCGCCCAGCAAATCATCACGGACCGGTACATCCTGCCCAGGACTTCGGTTCTGGCTACCAATTGACCTCCCATGAAGGCCGGCGACACGATCTGCGCGATTGCCACTCCGCCTGGTGAGGGCGGGATCGGCATCATCCGGCTGTCCGGAGAAAAGGCCCTAGACATCGCCTCGGCGGTCTTCGTCGGCTCCGGAGGCCGGGCGGTCCGCGACTACAAGACCCATACGCTGCATCACGGCGAGCTGCGCGCGCCCGACACTGGCGAGCGCATCGACGAAGTTCTGGTCGCCGTCATGAAGGCGCCCCGCAGCTACACGTGCGAGGACGTGGTGGAGTTCCATTGCCACGGCGGGCCCCTGGTGCTCCGCCTGGGGCTCGAGGTGCTGATCCACAGCGGCGCGCGACTGGCCGAGCCGGGCGAGTTCACGAAGCGCGCCTTCCTCAACGGCCGGCTGGACCTCGCGCAGGCCGAGGCGGTCATGGACCTAATCCAGGCCCGGTCGCAGACCGGCCTGCGGGTCGCGCTGGAGCAGCTCCGGGGGGCCCTATCCGACGAGCTCGGCCGGATCCGTGAAGGCCTGACGCGCCTGCTGGTAGAGATCGAGGCCGGCATCGATTTTTCCGACGAGGGCATCACGTTCATCTCGCCGCAGGCCCTGGCCGCTGGCATTGAAAAGGTTACCGAGCGCGTCGAGTGGTTCCTCCGAACCGCCGAAGACGGGCGCATCGTGCGGGAAGGCGTGACGGCCGCGCTGGTTGGGCGGCCCAACGTGGGCAAGTCCAGCCTGCTGAACGCGCTGGCGAAGGCAGACCGCGCGATCGTGACGCCGATCCCCGGCACGACGCGGGACGTACTGGAAGAGTTCGTCAACGTGCGCGGCATCCCTGTTCGCCTGCAGGACACGGCTGGCCTGCGGGAGACCCAGGATATCGTCGAGCGCGAAGGGGTGCGCCGCACGCACGACGCGTTGGCCCGCGCCGATCTGATCCTGGCGGTCCTCGACGGGAGTGCGCCGCTCGATCCCGAAGACCGTCGTATGCGGGAACTGCTCCGGGAGAAGTCGGCGGTGCTGGTCGTGAACAAGGCGGACCTTCCACCCCGCGTGGAGCCCGCGGACCTCACGGGTTTCGCCGAGCCACGTCGGATCGTCTGGACCTCGGCGACGACGGGGGCCGGCCTGGACGAGTTGCGGGACGCGATCCGCGACACCGTGCTCACGCAGGGGTTGGAGCCGAGCGAGGGCGTGCTGATCACCCATCTGCGGCACCGCTCGGCCCTGGAGCGGGCCAAGACCTCGCTCGATCAGGCGCTTGTGTCGGTCCAGCGGCACATGGGGGCCGAGTGCATCGCGGCGGACCTGCGGGTGGCCATCAACGCGATCGGCGAAATCATTGGCGAGACGACGACGGACGACATCCTCGACCGCATTTTCAAGGAGTTCTGCATCGGGAAATGATCATCCGGGAGCACGACGACCATTTCGACGCGATCGTAGTCGGCGGCGGCCACGCCGGCTGCGAAGCCGCGCTGGCCGCGGCCCGCATGGGCGCGCGCACGGCCCTGCTCACGATGGATGAGGACAAGATCGCGCAGATGTCCTGCAATCCCGCGATCGGCGGCATCGCCAAGGGCCACCTCGTGAAAGAGATCGATGCGCTGGGCGGCGAGATGGGTCGCAACACCGACAAGACCGGCATCCAGTTCCGCATGCTCAACACGCGGAACGGGCCGGCCGTGCGCTCGCTGCGGGCGCAGTGCGACAAGAAGCAGTACCGGCTGGCGATGCAGGCCACGCTGCGCGCTCAGCCGGACCTCACGATCTACCGCGGGACTGTGGATCGGATCGAGACGGTCGGTGGGCGGGTCAGCGGGGTCGTTACCGGCGCGGGTGCCCGGCTCGCCGCCAAGGCCGTCATCCTGACAACAGGTACTTTCCTTAAGGGATTAATTCACGTAGGGTTAAACCACTTCCCAGCCGGACGGGCCGGTGAGGACACTGCCGAACACCTCTCAGACTGCATGCGCGCGTTCGGCTTCGAAGTGGGGCGGCTCAAGACCGGCACCCCGCCACGCCTGGACCGGGACACTATCGACTTCTCGGTCCTGACCCCGCAGCCGGGCGACGACCCGCCGACGCCTTTCTCGTTCCGCACGGAGCGAATCCCGATGCTGCAGGTCTGCTGCCACCTCACGTACACGAATGCCGAGACGCACCGCATCATCCAAGGCAACCTGGACCGCTCGCCGATGTTCACCGGCGTGATCGAGGGCACGGGCCCGCGCTACTGCCCGTCGATCGAGGACAAGGTGGTGCGGTTCGCCGACAAGCCCCGTCACCAGATCTTTATCGAACCGGAAGGACTGGACACGAACGAGTTTTACCCGAACGGCATCTCGACGAGCCTGCCGGTGGACGTCCAGACCGCCTTCCTGAAGACCATCCCCGGCCTGGAGAGAGCCAGGATGCTCAAGCCGGGGTACGCCGTAGAGTATGACTACTTCCCGCCGCGCCAGCTTCATCCCACGATGGAGACGAAGCTGATCGAAGGGCTCTACCACGCGGGGCAGATCAACGGCACCTCGGGATACGAAGAGGCGGCCGCGCAGGGGCTCATGGCCGGCATCAATGCCGTTCTCAAGATCCGGGGCGAGGCCCCCTGCATCCTGGACCGCTCTGACGCCTACATCGGGGTGCTGATCGATGATCTCATCACCAAGGATGCCCGCGAGCCGTACCGCATGTTTACCTCGCGGGCCGAATACCGGCTGCTCTTACGCCAGGATAACGCCGACCTCCGATTGACGGACACCGGCTACCGGTTGGGGCTGATCTCGGGTGGCGCGTACCGGCGGTTCTGCGAGAAGCGGGACGCCATCGTCCAGGAGCGGGAGCGGTTCCGGAAGACCCGCCCCAAGCTGACTCCCGAGTTCCTGGCTCGCGCCGAGGCCCTGGGGCTGGAATGCCTAGGTGCCGCCCTCACCCTTGAAGGCCTCCTGCGACGTCCCGAGCTGGACTACGAGGCAGTGATGGGACTTGTCGAGGTGGAAGGCCACCACGACGCCGCCGTCCGTGCGCAGGTCGAGGTCCAGGTCAAGTACGAGGGATATATCCACCGTCAATCCCATGATGTGGATAACTTCAAGCGGCTGGAGTCACGCAGAATCCCTCCTGATTTTGACTACACTTCCGTCAAGGGGTTCTCGCGGGAAGTCCTGGAGAAGCTCCAGAGGGTCCGCCCCCATTCTCTCGGACAGGCCTTGCGGATCGAGGGGGTGACTCCCGCCGCCATCTCTCTCCTCCAGGTCGCACTAGAGCGATCCCGGCGCAGCGCTGCCTAGTAGCGTCAATGTTCCACGTGGAACATGCCCCCTAGCCCACCGGCTCCTGACCAGTCTCCCTCGTCAGCTTCAGCCCTGATGGAGGGCGGACTCCAGTTGGGCATCCCCTTGTCCCCCCATACCGTCGCTAGACTGGTCCTTTATCTTCAGGAGCTGGTGCGCTGGAATGCCAAGGTCAACCTCACTGGCATGACCGAGGAAGCCGACATTATCACCAAGCATTTCCTCGACTCGCTCGCCGCCTTCAAGGTCCTCAAGGCTGGTCCTGGGCTGATCCAACCGGGTCCAGGGCTCCGTGTCCTGGATATGGGCACGGGCGCGGGGTTTCCCGGACTGGTGCTGAAACTTCACGATCCGGAGTTAGCAGTCACGCTGCTCGAACCCTCCCAGAAGAAAGCAGCCTTTCTCCACCATCTGATCGGCCTGTTGGGGGTGACCGGCGTATCGGTCCTGATCATCCGGATCGAAGACCTCAAACCGGGCCAGGCTGGGCCGTTCGACCTCGTGACGACCCGTGCCATGAAACCGGAACTGGTCTTAGCCGAATCCCCCCGGTTGCTGGCCCGCAATGGCACGGTGCTGCTGTTTCGAGCCAGCCCTCTGGAGGCCGTCCCGCCTGGGTACCGGCTCGTCCGGCAAGAATCCTTCACGCTTCCCTTCACGAACGATCCCCGCACCCTCACCCTCCTCGCACCGACCAGTTCTTTCTCTTAACCCTCTCCGTCCAAGCTGAGACAAACGTGAATTATTCCTTGGTTATCGTGCGGGTGGCGCCGATCCAGGCCGCGACGCGCGCCGCGACTTGTTGGTGGAGCGCCGCACGGCAGCGGCCGATCGGCGACAGGACCCGCTCTTAGGTGGCAACGTTAGTTTAGCCCCCATTGTTCCACGTGGAACACCGCCGTTTCGTTGACACTTACTCGCTCAGTTGCTAGCATGGGCTTCTTCGATGGGGCGGATTATCGCCATTGCCAATCAAAAGGGCGGGGTCGGCAAGACTACGACCGCCATCAACCTGGCGGCGTCCTTGGCGGTGGCGGAAAGGACCGTCCTCCTAGTGGACCTGGACCCGCAGGCCAATGCCACGAGCGGCATGGGGGTCGACCGGGAGGGCATCGCGCTTTCGACCTACGACGTCATGGTCCGTGGCCGGAAGGTCTCGGAAGTGCTCGTGAAGGCAGTCGTTCCTCGGCTTGACGTGGTCCCTTCCGAACCGGACCTGGCCGCGGCGGAAGTCGAGCTGACCACTGTAGAAAACCGGGAGCTGATTCTCCGACAGGCCCTGGGGGATGCGGCCAGCCAATATGAATTCGTGCTGGTGGATTGCCCACCGGCGCTGGGGCTCCTGACCGTGAACGCTCTGGTCGCGGCGCATAGCCTGCTGGTCCCGGTCCAATGCGAGTTCTATGCGATGGAGGGACTCGGGCGGTTGATGCAGACCGTCGAGATGGTGCGCCGGTCCTTGAATAAGGCGCTGGTCATCGAAGGCGTCCTCCTGACCTTGTTCGACGGGAGGAACAACCTCCACCAGCAGGTAGCCGAAGAGATACGTAAGTATTTTTATGGCAAGATGTTCAAGACCGTGATCCCCCGCAACATCAGGCTGGCGGAGGCGCCCAGCCACGGGGCGCCGGTGCTCATGTACGACGTCGCATCCTCCGGGGCGCAGGCGTACCTGAGTCTGGCCAAGGAAGTCCTAGCCCATGCAAAAAAAGGCACTTGGTAGAGGCCTGCAAACGCTGATTCCCGTCGCCACCGGGGGACGGGATGAGATCGAGGAGATCCCCCTCTCGCTCGTCTCGCCAAACCCCTTTCAGCCGCGCCGCGCCTTCAACGCGGCCGAGCTCGAAGAGCTGGCGAACTCGGTCAAGGCGAAGGGGGTGCTGCAGCCGATCCTGGTGCGGCGTCTGGGGGACGGCGGCTATGAGCTGATCGCTGGCGAGCGCCGCTGGCGCGCGGCTAAGCTCGCGGGCCTGAAAAAAATTCCAGCCATCGTTCGCCCGGCCACGGATGCCGAGGCGATGGAGATGGCGTTGATCGAAAACCTCCAGCGCAAGGACCTCAATCCGATGGAGGCTGCCCGGGCCTACCAGCGCCTTATCAAGGAGTTCGGGCTCACACAGGAGGCGGTCGCCAAGCAACTCGGCAAGGAGCGCTCGTCGATCGCCAACACCGTGCGGCTCCTGTCGCTCCAATCGGAGGTGCAGGCATGGGTCGAGAACGACCAGTTGTCCCTGGGGCACGCGAAGGTCCTGCTGGCCGTTTCCGATCCGGACCAGCAGGTCCGCCTGGGGCGGCGCGCCGTGACGGAACGACTGTCGGTGCGGGACCTCGAACGGTTGATGCGGTCCAACCACCGCGCAGGCCGCTCGGCTCAAGCGCGCAAGGGCCGCCGTCCCAGCGAGATCGAGGAGCGAATGGCGCGGCGGATGGGCACCAAGGTGCGGCTGATCGAGGGGAAAACAGGAGGGAAGATCGTCATTGAGTATTATTCGCCGGCTGATCTGGAGCGGGTCATTGATTTGATTATGGGATAGGATTGGGGTAGATTAAACAAGTATTATAATTTAAGGAGGTATACGATGTGGAAAAAGGGTGAGATGACGGAGAAGCAGGACGAGGAACTCGAGGGGCAGTCCTCCGGGGCGGGAGAAGACGAAGTGATCGCCTTTGTAGGGCGCGGTGTCGAGTTCAAAGGCGTGATCACGTATAATGGAACGGTCCGCATTGATGGCCGGCTGGATGGGGAAATCCACACGGAGGGGGTGTTGGTCGTCGGGGAGGATGCGACCATCACAGCCCAGGTGACCGCCGGCACAGTGATTAGCCACGGCAAGATCACCGGCGACATTATCGCGTCCGGCAAGGTCAGGCTGCTGGCACCGGCCGTCTTGAATGGGTCGGTCAAGGCGCCGTTGCTCTCGATCGAAGAAGGTGTGCTCTTCAACGGGAGCCTAGAGATGGCCAAGAAGGCGGAACAGCCTGATGCGAGCAGAGCGCCTGCTGGCGGCTCTGTCACGCCCATCCGCGTCAGTTCCACGATGAAGACGGTGGGCTAGGGAGGAGCGGGAACACCTATGTGGTCAAAACACGACAAGGACAACATGTACACAATGAACGGCGACGAGCCGTTCACCTTCCTCGGCAAGGGGGCGCAGTTCAAGGGGATCATCCATTTCGAGGGGACGATTCGCATTGATGGCCGGCTGGAAGGGGAGATCCATACGAAAGGCACGCTGATGGTTGGCGAGCATGCGGTCATCGAAGGGGACATCAACGCCGATGTCGTGGTCTGCGGGGGCCAGATCAACGGGAACATTGTCGCCTCCGAGAAGGTCCAACTTCTGACCACCGGGATCGTGACGGGTACCATCAAGACCCCCTTGCTCTCCGTCGAGGAAGGGGTTCGCTTGCACGGGATGTGCGATGCAGAAGGGCGGGGAGAGGTCAGGGCCCTGGACGGAGCGCGCGAGGCGGCCCATCAACAGCAACTGACCAGCGTCGCGCGGGTGCGCGGCGCCTGAGCCGGGCTCTTTGCCAGCATGTTCGGATCGACCAGCAAGCAAAAAGAGCTCGGAATGGTCGGGGAGGAGACATTCACCTTCCTGGCGCGCGGGTTCGAGTTCAAGGGGACCTTGACCTTCGAGGGCACGGTTCGCATCGACGGCATGGTATCCGGTGCCATTTATTCGAAGGGCACCGTAATCCTCGGCGAGCATGCGGTGATTGAGGGTGACATCAGCGCCGGAACAATCGTCAGCAGCGGGACGATCAACGGGAACGTGACGGCGACCGAACGGGCGCACCTCCTCCCGTCCGCTGCGCTGACCGGCGACCTGAAGACGCCCTTGCTGAAAGTAGAAGAAGGGGTGCAGTTGCACGGGAGTTGCGAGGCGGAAGGGCGCGGCAGGAGTAAAGGAGTGGAAGAGCCGCGAGAGGCCGTGCCTCATGCGGCGAAGGTCCGCGTCTCACAACGGAGCGAGGCGCTGTAACGATGAAGAAGACAGTCGTGGTCGGCATGTCGGGCGGGGTGGACAGCGCCGTTGCCGCGGCGATCCTCGTGGAGCAGGGCTATCAAGTCCACGGAGTCACGCTGCAGACCTGGGAGTCCGAGGGCGATGCGACGACCTCGAAGAAGTGGCAGGAGCGGGGCTGTTGCAAGATCGGCATCGCTCGCTTTGTGGCCCAGCGGTTGGGCATTCCGCATCAGGTCCTCGACATCCGCGATCGCTTCCGCTCGGCGGTCGTGCAGGACTTCATCGATGGCTACTTGGCTGGCCTGACGCCGAACCCCTGCGTGCGGTGCAACGAGCGGGTGAAGTTTGGATGCCTCATGGAGGCCGCACGAGATCTGGGGGTGGACTATGTCGCCACCGGCCACTACGCGCGGCTCCTGCCGGACGACACGGGGCAGCCGCACTTGCATAAGGGAGGGGATTCCAAGAAGGACCAGAGCTATTTCCTGTATCGCCTGAACCGCGCATGGCTGCCCCGCATCCTCTTTCCTGTCGGCGGTATGCACAAGGAGGAGGTATGGCCCAAAGCGGAAGCGATTGGGCTGCCGGCAGACGAGGTCAAAGAGAGCCAAGAGATTTGCTTCGTGACGAAGGGTGATTATCGCAGTTTTCTGGATGAGCAAGCCCCGCAGGCGGCGCGGCCAGGGCCGTACGTCGGCACGGATGGGACGGTGTTGGGC
>DASQRT010000343.1:0-3190 GCA_035642795.1 Nitrospirales bacterium | reverse complement strand
GTTCTTGTAGGCGCGGGCCAGCAAGAAAGCGAGGGCCTTCTCGGCCATCTCCAAGAAAGCCGAGTTGCCGAGCGTCTGGTACGCATCCAGGACGCCAGAGATCATCAGGCCGTTCCAGCTCGTGAGGATCTTCTCATCGCGCAGGGGCTTCACCCGCCGCTCCCGGACTTCCAGGAGTTTGCGGCGGGCGTCGGCAATAACTTTCTCGGCGTCCGGCAGGTCTTTGACATCGATCCGGCCGTTGGCATGGATCAGGTTAGGGATGTTCTTGCCTTCGAAGTTCCCGCGATCTGTGATGTCATAGGCGCGACAGAAGATCTCGCCAAGGTTGGGACCCAGCACGGCCTTGATCTCCGTCGGCTCCCAGATGAAGTACTTGCCTTCGTGCCCTTCGCTGTCGGCGTCCTGCGCCGTGTAGAATCCGCCCTCCGGATTGACCATCTCCCGACGGATGTATTCCAGCGTCTCCTCGACGACCTGCTTGAAGCGCGGCTCGCGGCTGAGCCGCCAGCCGTCCAGGTAGAGCCGGATGAGCTGCGCGTTATCGTAGAGCATCTTCTCGAAATGCGGCACCAGCCACTGGCCGTCCGTAGAGTAGCGGTGGAAGCCGCCGCCGATGTGGTCATAGATGCCGCCGGCCGCCATTTTCCACAGCGAGTGGAGCGTCGTGTCGAGGGGCTTGGGGTCCTTCGTGCGCGCGAACTGGCGCAGCAGCACGTGGAAGGGTGGGGGCGTGGGGAACTTGGGCGCGTCGCCGAACCCGCCATTGACCGGCTCGTAGAACGCGCTGAGGTCCTTGACGGCGCCGTCGAGGAGCTCTTCGGTGAGCGGGTCGTTGGACGGCTGCGGGGAGCTGATGTGCCGTAGGCCGGCCCTAACCTTGTGGACGTTCTGCTGGACCTGCTCATGTTCCTTCGTATAGGCCTCGGCCACGCCCTGGAGCACCTCGGGAAATCCCGGCATGCCGTACCGCGGCGTCGGGGGAAAGTAGGTCCCGCCCCAGAACGGTTCTTGATCGGGCGTCAGAAAGACCGTCAGCGGCCAGCCGCCGCCCCGCCGCATGAAGGCCTGCGCGGACTTCTGGTAGATATCGTCGAGGTCAGGGCGTTCCTCCCGGTCCACTTTGATGTTGATGAAGTGCTCGTTCATGATCTTTGCGATGTCCGGGTTCTCGAAGGATTCTCGCTCCATCACATGGCACCAGTGGCAGGCCGAGTAGCCGATCGACAGCAGGATTGGCTTGTTCTCGGCCTTGGCGCGGGCCAGGGCCTCATTTCCACAGGGGTACCAGTCCACCGGGTTGTGAGCGTGCTGCAGCAGATACGGGCTCGTCTCGTGACTGAGGCGGTTCGTGTGCTTTGGGGTGTCAGGCGCGTCGCTCATGAGGTCTCCATGCACGACATAGTACCGTTCGAGCCCGTGATTCCGCAATGCGATAATGCTATAGTCGGCGCGCTTTATGAGGGACTACTACAAAGTACTAGGTGTTGAGCAGGACGCTGCGGCGGAGGAGATCAAGCGCGTCTACCGCAGGCTGGCGAAAGAGAATCACCCTGACCTCCATCCCGGCGACAAGAAGTTGGAAGCCCGCTTCAAGGAGATCAGTGAAGCATACGGGGTCCTGGGCGATCCGCAAGCCAAAGAGGAATACGACCGGCTCCGGTTCGGAGGCCATCCGACGTACGGGGTCAAGGCGAAGCCGGTCAATACCGAGATCTTTGTCAGCCAGGCGATGGAGAAGCTCTACGAAGGCGGGCATGAAGAAATCCAAGGGTACCTGCTGAGACATATTCCCAAGCTTCGGGGAGAGATCGAGGTCATCCGCAAGATCACGAAGTCGAAGATCGGGTACGACGCGTTCAAGCCGAAAGTCGTGGAGGAGCATGCCCGTGAAGCCTTCGCCGGGTGGATCGACGAGGACATGGTCGTCCGGCGCAGCAAGATCATCCACGTGGCGCTGTTCAACCTACTCAATCAGGGGGCGGCCGACCGCAAGCGGGAGCAGGAGGTGGACAAGCTAAAACGTCGCCTGGAGAACGCCTGGGAGGAGGGACAAGCGGCGGGCTATCGCGACGCCCTCGAGATGTTCTACCAACGCAACAAGTAGGTGAGTGGAGCAGCCTTACGCTGCCCCACTCGTGATGCAGGTTCCTTATTTGCCTTGATTTGCCCGACGATCCTGACGACGATCCTTCCGATCCGAACGGAGATCCTTCCGGTCTTTATGAAGGTCCTGCTTGTCATGCCGGATGTCCTGATTGTCTTTCCTGAGATTCGCGCGGTCCTTGGCCAGCTCGGCGGAGCTGGCACCTTCCCGGCGGTCTTCTCTGAGCTCACGGCGATCCTGCCGGCGCTCGCGGCGATCTTCCCGCAGGTCCTTTTTGTCTTGCCGGATGTCCTTCCGATCCTGGCGGATGTCTTGCGTGTCTTTGCGCACGTCTCCCTGAGTTGCGGGAGGAGTCGTGCTCGGCGGGGTCGTTGTTTGCTGCGCCTGACTCACTCCGCTGTTGCTGAGCAGAGCCAACCCTAGCAGAGTAGCCCCCACTGTCAAGAGTTGTCTTTTCATGGCATCCTCCTTATTGTTTTAACTTGCTCTTTGCGATCCGCTGGGCTCAATGCGCGCGTTGAACCAACTTTTTCATCGAGTGAGCAAGATGAATACCAGAGGACGCTCAGCCTTGATGCGGGTACAGAAAGGCCTATGAGAAACAAGGGCTTGGGGTGGTTTAACCACCTGACGCACGGACGATGCGGTCGCCGAGACTATGCGAATGTGTCCTACGGTACACCCGAAATAAGGTGATGAGAAACGCAGAAGGCTAGTGCGTGGCCAACTCTTCGGATGGCAGGAGCCCGGTCTCCCGCACGTGCTGCCGGATGCCGGGGAGCGCCCTCCAGAAAAGCCCGGCGCTGACGATCGCTATGACTCCTCCCATCGCGATGGTCAGCGGCGTGCCGACGTGGGAAGCCATGGTCCCGGCCAGGAGACTCCCGAGTGGCGCGATGCCCAAGAAGACGATGGTGTAGAGGCTCATCACGCGCCCACGGAGCGGGTCTGGCACCAATGACTGTAAGAGCGTATTGGTACCGGCCATACTCGTGACCATGCCGTAGCCAACCACAATGATGGTGAGCAGCGACAGCCAGAGAACCGTACTGGCGGCCAGGGCCAGCAGACTGAGTCCGAACA
>DASQRT010000342.1:0-5087 GCA_035642795.1 Nitrospirales bacterium | reverse complement strand
TACAGCCGGGGCGCGACAATGGAACCGAGGTCGAGATTGTCGAGGGGCTGCAGGGCGGAGAGCGCGTCGTCGTATCGCCGCCCGCCGGCCTCGCGAATGGGATGCAGGTCCACGTTGCACCCGCAGCCTCGGTCAACGGGGGTGCGGGCGGTGCCGCGGCGCGCTAAACGGCATCGCTCGCGGCGTTCGGGTCCTGGCCGACCAGGCCCAAGCGCAGGCGGTCACCTCCGCGCGGAAGACCACAGAGCTGGCTACGATGCGCTACCGCGAAGGCCTCTCGAACTATTTGGAAGTCGTGGACGCCCAGCGGACGCAACTGGATAACGAGCGAGGCGCCGTCCAGATTCTCGGGCAACGATTCGTATCGAGCGTTCTGCTGGTCAAGGCGCTGGGAGATGGAGTGATCCATGGACCTCCAACTCACAGGCAAGCTCGTGCTGGCGCGAGATCTGGCGGAAACCACGCCTGGAACGGGCGTGACGGTCAACTCCATCCTGGCAGGCCCGACGCTATCCGAGGGAGTGGATGGGTTCGTCAATTGGGGCCACTACACCAAACGTCGAAAATAGTACGCTAGTCAGACAGACAAGAACGTAATCGGGGGAGAGAACCATGTTTGCTGTGACGGGTATCACGGGTAAGGTAGGCGGAGCAGTCGCGCGTACTCTGCTCGCAGAAGGTAAGTGCGTCCGAGCCATTGTGCGAGATGCAACGAAAGGCGAGCCGTGGGCCGCGCAAGGCTGCGAGATCGCCATCGCAAACATCAACGATGCAGAGGCTCTCACGAAGGCTTTTCGAGGCACGGAGGGAGTTTTTCTAATGACCCCGCCTAACTACGATCCCGAGCCCGGGTTTCCTCAAACACAGGAGGCGGCCACAGCGATCAAGACTGCAGTCGAGGCCGCGAAGCGGGGCAAGGTCATCTTTCTCTCTACGGTCGGAGCGCATATCTCTGAACCAAACCTCCTGAACAATTCGAAGATGACTGAGGAGATGCTGCGGACGCTGTCGGTCCCGGTTGGCTTGCTGCGTGCGGCCTGGTTTATGGAGAACGCTGCCTGGGATGTTGACGCCGCACGAACTGGCGTCATCCCGAGCTTCCTGCAACCGCTCGACCACGCCATTGCCATGGTCGCCACTGACGATATCGCGAGCACGGCCGTGGAGCTTCTACACGAGCGCTGGACCGGAGTGCGCGTGGTCGAACTGGAAGGGCCGCGCCGCTACTCCGCGAACGATATCGCTGCAGGCTTCAGCGCCGCACTCAGCCAGCAGGTGCGGATGGACCCGGTCCCACGCGACACTTGGGAGACTTTGTTCCGCTCGCAGGGGATGAAGAACCCGATGCCTCGCATCCGCATGCTCGACGGCTTCAACGAAGGCTGGATCGAGTTTGAGGCCGGCGACGCCCACACCCGCAAAGGCATCACCCCGTTGGAAACAGTACTTCGCGGCCTGCTGGAACGAAAACGGGGACAGTCTACTTTTTCGTAACGCAAAGACGCTCCATGCAACCGGCAAGAACAAGAAAAGTAGCCTGTCCACTTTTCTGTCCCTCATAGCGTCCTTCCGTTACTGACGCCCCGCTTGACAGGTCCCAACAGGTGGCCTAGCCTTGCTTACCCATTGCGGGTGGTACAACAACTGGGGCAGGTCAGTTAGGCATCTGGAACAGAATGAAGCAACAGCTTATTAAAGGTGTTGCTGATCTGAGCCGGTCTGGATTGGTCGTTGTTGCTTCGGCGACAGCAACGGTCAAATTACATTAGTTTCAGGTAAGAATTTCGAACAATTACACCAAAATCTGAAAGGTGAAACTGCAAATGACTACCAATTCGGTGACAGCACTGATTACAGGAGGAACGAGCGGTATTGGCCGGGCGGCAGCCAATATATTGGCCCAGCTTGGCATCCATGTCATAGTCGTAGGCCGCAATGCGGAACGCGGCGAGAAGACGGTTGCGGAAATCCGCACAGCAGGAGGCGTAGCGGATTTTATATCGTCTGACCTTCGAGACGCGTCGAGCGCGCGCGACGTGGCGAGAAGAGCGGTCGAACTCGGAAACGGCCATGTCGATATTCTGATCAACAATGCGGGGATCTTCCCGTTCGGGCCGACGCATGAAACGACGGAAGAAGTGTTTGAGAGCGTGTATTCGCTCAACGTCAAGGCGCCGTACTTCCTCGTCGCGGAACTTGCGCCGTTGATGGCGAAGAGAGGCAAAGGGGCAATCGTTAACGTATCGACGATGGTTGCCGATTATGGGGCGGCCGGCATGAGCCTCTATGGCTCGAGCAAGGCAGCAATCAATCTGCTGACCAAAGCCTGGGCGGCTGAATATGGCCCGAGCGGTGTCCGCGTCAATGCAGTGAGCCCTGGACCTACGCGCACGGAAGGTACGGCCGCAATGGGGGCGGGGGTCGAGCAACTGGCCGCCCAGGCTCCGGCGGGCCGTCCGGCTACAGCGGACGAGATTGCTGAGGCCATTGTCTTTTTGGCGACGGATCGTGCCAGTTTCATTCACGGCGCAAAACTCGCCGTCGACGGAGGGCGCACGGCCATTTGAGTCTTGCGGGCGCCGACAGATGTGATTGGATATGGCAACAAGAAGGGCGCGTCCTTCAGATCGTTTGCAGATCAGTTGCCGTTCAACCACCTCCTCGGGCCGGGGCTTGCAGCCACTTTCGCAACCATGCCAGCGAACTGAACTTGTGAGGTCCGTATAAGGAGATGAGCATGTCTCAGGCGGAACCGTACCAAGATGTCGTGCTTGGCAGCGGAGCGGGCGGCAAGCTTCTGGCCTGGCACCTGGCACGCTCCGGGCGCCGCGTTGCGGTCGTCGAGCGCCGGTGGATCGGCGGGTCCTGTCCAAACATCAACTGCCTGCCCAGCAAGAACGAGATCTGGAGCGCGAAAGTCGCCGACTTGCTGCACCATGCCGCGCAGTTCGGGATCGTGACGGGCTCCGTCGCGGTGGATATGGCCAAGGTGCGCCAGCGCAAGCGCGAGATGGTCGAGGGGCTGATCGCTCTGCACCTGGACTTGTACCAGAAGAGTGGCACCGAGCTGATCATGGGGGACGGGCGGTTCGTGGCGCCGAAAACGCTTGAGGTGCGTTTGCGCGACGGCAGCACGCGCGTGCTGAGGGGCGAGCGCGTTTTCCTCAACCTGGGGACGCGGGCGACGATCCCAGCAACCGCCGGCCTCGCGGCCGCCGGGCCCCTCACGCACATCGAGGCGCTTGAACTCGATCGTTTGCCCGCGCACCTGATCGTGCTCGGTGGCGGCTACGTCGGCCTCGAACTGGCACAGGCTTACCGTCGTTTCGGCAGCCGCGTGACGATGGTCGAGCAAGGACCTCAGCTGGCCGGCCGAGAGGACCCCGACGTCGCGGACGCCATCGGGCGGCTCTTCGGCGACGAAGGGATCGAGGTCCTCCTTTCGGCCGAGGCACTCCAGGTCGAGGGGCGCTCCGGAGAGAGCGTGCGCCTCCACGTGCGGACGCCTCAGGGCGAGCGGCTCATCGAAGGCAGCGACATCCTGGCCGCGACGGGACGCACTCCCAACACCGCGGGGATTGGACTGGACACCGCCGGCGTGCGGCTCGATGGGCGGGGCTATGTGCAGGTCAACGACCGCCTCGAGACGAGTGCGCCGGACGTCTGGGCGATCGGAGAGGCCGCCGGCAGCCCCCAGTTCACGCACGTGTCCGAGGACGACTTTCGGGTGATCCGCGACAACCTGGCCGGGGGGAGCCGGACGACGCGCGACCGGCTCATCCCCTTCTGTCTGTTCACGGACCCGGCCCTGGCGCGGGTCGGCCTGAACGAGGCCGAAGCCCGGCGCCGCGGCGTGGCGGTGCGCGTCGCAAAGTTGCCGATGGGTGCCGTGCTTCGGACGCGGACGACGGGGGAGACGCGCGGCTTCATGAAGGCGCTCCTCGACGCGCGGACCGACCGCATTCTGGGCTTCACGATGTTCGGCCCGGAAGCCGGGGAAGTGATGGCCGTGGTGCAGACAGCGATGCTGGCGGGCATGCCCTACACGGGCTTGCGCGACGCCATTCTGGCGCACCCGACGATGGCGGAAGGCCTGAACGCGCTCTTTTCCGAGGTGCAGCCTTCCTCCGTCGACTGACTCAGAAACAAGGGGGTTCGACTCACGCCGAACCAGCCGTTGCAGCAGACGGGGCCGACATGACGGCATTCCGAGGGGCGAAGTCCAGCAAGCCGGACCCCTGTACTGCCCCACTTAATTTCTGGACAGCCTGGTTCTCCTTGTTGACTATCCATTTCGCAGAAAAGTCGGGCGTTTTCGTGGCTTCGTGTCCAGAGGGAGGTTCCGGGTACCAGTGGCCTTCTCATCTGTCAGGAAATTCACGGCAGTCTCCCATCGCGCTCGTATTGAACAAATTCGCGGGGTTTCCTGCATCCACCTGACTAATCTACCTGTCCAAATTTAAGTGGGGCACAACACTGCCGAAGGGGTGTCATATGCCTACTGGCGATGGAGGAAAGGTAAGATGATAAAAATACTCGTGGTTCTGTTTGCATCGAGTTTAAGCCTAGCCCTGGTTCCCAAGGTCTGTGCGATCACTGCCTTTGAAACCACTGTGGCGGAGATCGTTCAGAACCCTGACAAGTTCAATCAGGGACAGGTCATCGTCCAGGGGAAAGCCGTCCAGATTCAACAAAAGACCACACAGCAAGGGAGTCCCTATACATTCTTTTTCCTCATGGATGCGAGCACGGGGGATAAGATAGCTGTGGAGTATATGAAAGGCACCCTGACCATCCAAGAGTCGGCTCTCGTCACGGTCGAGGGAAATTATTACAAGAAGCCCACCAAAACCGGGTTTACGAATGTGATTCGGGCCATGTTCGTGAATCAATAGTATTCTTCACAATGGCGCCTGGCCCGCGCTAGTGATGCAGAAGGGCCCCGCTTGACAGGTCTCCACGGAGCGATTGCTGCGGGAAAGGTTTTATGGAAAGCGCACTGCTCTATGATCGCCTTCAATTTGCCGTCACGATGACGTTTCACTACCTCTTTCCCCAACTGACAATGGGACTGGCCTTGCTGCTCC
>DASQRT010000341.1:0-2892 GCA_035642795.1 Nitrospirales bacterium | reverse complement strand
TTGCTCCGCGACGAAGAACTCCAAAAGCTGGTCCGCATCGCGCTGGAGGAGAACAAGGACCTCAAGCGGGCCGTCGCGGCCGTGGAAGAATACGAAGCACGGGCGCGGGTGGCCCGCATGGACTTCGCCCCTCAACTCAGCGTGACCGGGAACGCGCCCGTCGCCAACAAATTGGGGCCGGGCATCTCGATCGCGGGGTTTCCCACCCCCTTCAGCTACTATGCGCAAGGCTCTCTGTCCTGGGAGCTCGACTTCTGGGGACGGGTCCGCAGGGAAAATGAGGCGGCACGCGCAGACCTCTTCGCCCAGGAAGAAAACCGACGTGCTGTCGTGTTGCAACTCGTGTCCGGTGTCGCCCAGGCCTATTTCGACCTCCGCCAGTTGGACATGCAACTGGAGATCGCCAAACGCACGCTCCTGGCGTGGGAAGAGTCGGTCAGAATCGGGCGGGCTCGGTTGCGGCAGGGCCTCACTAACAAACTAGACGTGGACCAGTTCGAGGCGGAACGGGCCAACGCCGCAGCCCGCACGGCGGACCTCGAGCGTCAGATGGTCCAGAAGGAGAACGAGATCAGCGTCCTGCTGGGGAGGAATCCTGCTCAGATCTCAAGGGGCCGGGTGCTTACTGAGCAGGTGATGCCGCCGGAGGTGCCGGCCGGCCTCCCCTCGGAGCTGCTCCAGCGCCGTCCGGATGTCCTGCAGGCGGAGCAGCAACTGGCCGCGGCTACGGCCAGGATCGGGGTTGCCAAGGCGGAGCGGTTTCCCAAGATCACGCTCACGGGGATCCTCGGTGTGGCGAGTCCACACCTCTCGCGTATGGTGAACCCCGGACAATTCGGCGAGGTGGGCCCGTCCCTGGCCGGCCCGCTGTTCAATGCCCAAATCCTGGGCTTCCAGCAGCAAACGGCCGAAGCCCAGGCCAGGCAAGCCGTGGCCCAGTATGAACAGACCATCTTGGTGGCGTTCAGGGAAGTTGAGGATGCCCTCGTGGCGGTGCGCAAGACGCGCGATCAAACGCTAGCACAAGAAGAACAAGTCACGGCACTTCGGTCGGCCTTGCACCTGGCCGATCTGCGGTACAAGGGAGGGCTCGCGAATTATCTGGACGTGCTCATCGCCCAGCGGAGTCTCTTTGACGCCGAACTGTCGCTCACGGCCACCCGTCGGCTCCATCTGGTCTCAATCGTCCAGCTCTACAAAGCGCTGGGCGGGGGATGGAATGAAAAGGAGAAATAGCTATGGCCGAGAATAACCTTCAATCCGTTGCCTTTCCGACCCTCGAACAGACTCATATTGACCAACTGGGCCGTTGCAGTACTGTCACGACGAAGGTGTACCGGGCCGGGCAAACGCTTTTCGCGGTCGGCGACCGCGACTTCAAATTCTTCATCATCAAGTCCGGCGAGGTCGAGATCGCCGATCATTCCGGCGACCAGCCCAAGACGGTCACGATTCACCGCAAGGGCCAGTTCACCGGCGACATTTCGCACTTGACCGGCAATCCCTCGGTGGTGAGCGCAGTCGCCCGTGGCGACTGCGAGGTGTACGAGGTGTCGGGGGATGTCCTGCGGCGGATTCTGAATCAGTGCACGACCGTGGGCGACATCATCCTCCAGGCATTCATCGCCCGGCGGCAGCTTTTGCACGCGTCGGCGGATTTCACCGGCCTGCGGGTCATCGGGTCAAGGTACTCTCCCGACACTTTCCGGGTCCGTGACTTCCTGGCCAAGAACCACGTGCTCTTTACATGGATGGATGTGGAGACGGATCCGAATGTGGACCGTCTTCTCAAGGAGTTCGGCGTCAGCGAGGCCGACACCCCGGTGGTCGCTTGCAGCAGCATGCTGCTCTTACGCAATCCTTCAAACCGGGACCTGGCAGAACGGATCGGCATCCGCCGGCCGCTGGAGCAGACGCTGTACGACCTGGCCGTGGTAGGAGCGGGCCCGGCAGGGCTCGCGGCCGCGGTGTATGGAGCGTCCGAAGGGCTACGGACGCTCGTGCTGGAAAGCATTGCGCCCGGGGGGCAGGCGGGTACCAGCATGCGGATCGAGAACTACCTCGGCTTTCCCACCGGCCTGACGGGGAGTGAATTGACCGACCGTGCCATTCTCCAGGCCAACAAGTTTGGTGCCCGCCTAGCGGTGTCAACGCCGGTGAGCAGCCTGATGTTCGATAAGACCTACCCTGTTTTGCGCCTGGACGGCGACGAAACGGTCACCACGAAGTGTCTGTTGATCGCCACTGGGGTCGAGTATCGCCGGCTGAGCGTTGAAGGGTGCGAGCGGTTTGAGGGGAGAGGCGTCTACTACGCGGCAACTCACACAGAGGCGCAGATGTGTCGTGGAGCCCAGGTTGTGATGGTGGGCGGCGGCAATTCCGCCGGTCAGGCCGCTGTTTTCCTTGCCCAGCATGCCGGCAAGGTGCTGCTCCTGATCCGCGGCGATGACCTGTACAAGCACATGTCCAGCTACCTGGCCCGGCGGATCGAGCAGACGGCCAATATCGAGGTGCTCTGCAACACGACGATCCGGCGGATGAGCGGCGACGGTCGCCTCGGCTCTGTCGAGATCGTGAACAACAAGACCGGGCAAGAGCGGACGGTGGAGACTCCGGCGGTGTTCAGCTTCATCGGTGCGGTGCCGCGGACCGACTGGCTACCACCGGAGATCGAGAGGGACGCCAAGGGGTTCGTCAGGACCGGCCCATCCCTGGCGCAGTCTCCGCAATGGACCGACCGCCGGCAGCCGTTTCTGCTTGAGACCAGCCGCCGCGGCGTCTTCGCCGCCGGCGATGTGCGGTCTGACTCCGTCAAGCGCGTCGCATCGGCCGTCGGCGAGGGCGCCATGGCGGTCCAGTTCGTGCACGAGTATCTCAAGGAGATGTGAGAGC
>DASQRT010000340.1:0-2737 GCA_035642795.1 Nitrospirales bacterium | reverse complement strand
AACGCCTTGAGCGTGATCCTCAGATCGTGACCGGTCCCGCGGACGTCCACCAACGCTGCATCCACGCCGTCCGCTGAAGTGCCCGACATCAAGCCGAGGACATACATGGGACAGGAAACTAGCCGACCTTTCGGAACGAATCAAGGGAATTACGCGCCGGTGGCCCCGTCTTTTGTTTTGCCCACAGGGTTGGTCTATAATCTGCCTGCTTTTCAAGCCAACGCTTCGTTCGGAGCAGGAAAGGACGACATCTCATGGAACTCGGATTCATCGGCCTCGGGAAGATGGGCATGAACATGGTCACACGCCTCCAGCAGGGCAAGCACCGCGTGGTCGCCCACGACCGGGCGACGGATCTCATCAAACAGGCGGAAAAGGTGGGCTGCGTCGGGGCCGCCTCGCTCGAGGACATGGTCGCCAAGTTGAAGCCCCCGCGCGCCGTGTGGACCATGGTGCCCTCCGGCCCTCCGACCGAAGAGACCGTCAACAAGGTGGCCCCCCTGCTGTCCGCCGGCGACATCATCATTGACGGCGGCAACACTAACTTCCATGACGATGTACGGCGCGCCGCCGAGCTCAAGAAAAAAGGCATCCATTACGTGGACGCCGGCACGAGCGGCGGCATCTGGGGGCTCAAGCTCGGCTACTGCCTGATGGTGGGCGGCGAGAAAGAGATCGTGGACAAGCTCGCGCCGATCTTCAAGACCCTCGCGCCCGAAGACGGCTGGGCCTACATGGGAAGCAACGGCGCAGGCCACTATGTCAAAATGGTCCACAACGGCATCGAGTACAGCATGATGCAAGGCTACGCCGAGGGCTTCGAGCTGATGTCCAAGAGCGGGTACAATCTCGACCTCGCCAAGATTGCAGATCTCTGGATGCACGGGAGCGTGGTCCGCTCCTGGCTGCTGGAGTTGACCGCGGGGTTCCTGAAGGAGAACCCGAAGCTGGAAGGCCTGAAGGGCTATGTTCAGGACTCGGGCGAGGGCCGGTGGACAGTCCTTGAGGCGATCGACAAGGCCGTGCCGCTGCCCACGCTGACAGCCGCCCTCTTCACCCGGTTCCGGTCACGTCAGGAAGACTCCTTTGCCGAGAAAATGCTGGCCGCCATGCGCAACGCCTTCGGCGGCCACGCCGTGAAAAAGAGCTCCTAGCTTCACAGGAAAGGCGATCGCTATGTCGGAACAGACCCGTCCGCTCGTCCCGCAACCCTGCACGTTGGTCATCTTCGGCGGGTCGGGCGACCTCGCCCGGCGCAAGCTCCTGCCGGCCGTCTATAACTTATTGTTGGACGGCGTGCTGCCTCCGAACTACGCGGTCCTGGGTAACGGGCGTACGCCGCTCAACGACGCGAATTTCCGACAGGCGGCCCGCGAGGGGATCATCAAGCACTCCCGCCAAAAGATCAACGAAAAGGTCTGGCCGGATTTCGAGCGACGGCTGTTCTACGTTGCCGGTTCGATAGAGGACCCCAAAGCCTACAAGGACCTTCGCAAACGCTTGGAGCAGATCGAGGTTGATCTGAAGCTTCCCGGCAACCGGATCTTCTACCTCGCCATTCCGCCCACCTCGATCGCTGACACAGTGGAGGGCCTGCGCAGCGCCGGTCTGGTCCAACCACCGAGCAGCGACGGACCTTTCTCGCGGGTCATCGTGGAGAAGCCGATCGGGCGCGACCTGGATTCCGCCAGGAAGATCAACGAAGCCGTGGCGCGGGTCTTCGACGAATCCCAGATCTTCCGCATCGACCATTACCTCGGCAAAGAAACCGTCCAGAACCTGTTAGTCTTGCGCTTCGCCAACAGCATCTTCGAACCGATCTGGAATCATAAGTTCATCGACCACGTCCAGATCACGGTCGCCGAGGCGGAAGGCGTAGGAACCAGGGCAACCTATTATGAGGAAGCCGGGGCCTTGCGGGACATGGTGCAGAATCACATCCTCCAGCTCCTGTGCCTGGTCGCCATGGAGCCTCCGCACTCGCTGGAGGCCGACGTGGTGCGCAACGCCCGCATGGAAGTCCTGCGGTGCCTTCGGCCGATCACGGGCAAGGACGTCGAGCAATACACCGTGCGGGCGCAGTACGGATCCGGCAAGGCGAAGAGCGAGGACGTGCCCGGCTATCGCCGAGAGTCCGGCGTCAAGCCCGACTCAACGATCGAGACCTACGTGGCGCTCAAGCTGTTCGTGGAGAACTGGCGGTGGTCCGGCGTGCCGTTCTACCTGAGAACCGGCAAGGGCATGGCCAAGCGGGCCAGCGAGATCGCGGTCTTCTTCAAGCCGATCCCCCAGATCCTGTTCAACGCGAATCCTGAAGCCCCGCTGGACCCGAATATCCTGATCATGAAGATTCAGCCCGAGGAGGGGCTCACGCTTCGCATCATCTGCAAAGTCCCCGGCACGAAGGCTAAGACCAACCCTATTGAGCTGCATTTCCAATATGGAGAGGCCTTCGCCGCGCCGTCACCGGAAGCCTATGAACGGCTGCTCCTGGACGTGATGGCGGGAGACGCGTCGCTGTTCATGCGGCGCGACGCGGTGGAAGCGTCCTGGGACTGGATCACGGTCATCCTCGAGGGCTGGAACACTTACGGGACCAAATGGCTGCCGGAGTACCCGGTGGGAAGCTGGGGACCGGTCGAAGCCAACCGGCTCATTGAAAGCGACGGGCGGGCTTGGAGAACGCTCTGATGGAGCCTGCGATTCAGGAGTTGGCAGAGCCGATGCCCCATGCGCT
>DASQRT010000339.1:0-7082 GCA_035642795.1 Nitrospirales bacterium | reverse complement strand
CATCTCCAGCCCGAAGGCGACGTTCTGTGCCACGGTCATGTGTGGGAACAGGGCGTAGTTCTGAAACACGAGGTTGACCGGGCGGCGATTCGGCGGAACGTCCTGCATGGACCGCCCTTCGATGATGATCTCGCCGGAGTCCGGCTGTTCGAACCCGGCCAGGAGACGCAACGTCGAGGTCTTGCCGGACCCGCTGGGGCCGAGGATCGCGAAGAACTCGCCTTTGCGGATGGTAAGGGAGAGATGGTCCACTGCCACAGTGTTCCCGTGGCGTTTGGTCACCTCTCGCATGACTATGCTTGCGTCGGCGATGGCTTCGTCCACTCCTTGTGTCTGCCCTCCGCTGCTGCGAATTCTAGGGTTGCACTTCAAAGGATGTCAATGATCTGCTACAATCGCTGCCCCCATGAAAAACGTCCTCACCATGATCCTGGCAGGCGGGCGGGGCGAGCGCCTCCACCCGCTGACGGCGGACCGCGCCAAGCCGGCCGTTCCCTTCGGCGGCAAGTACCGGATCATCGACTTCACCCTCAGCAACTGCATCAACTCCGGCATGCGCAACATCATCGTCCTGATTCAGTACAAGTCCCACTCTCTGGACCGCCACATCCGCCGTGGCTGGAACGTTTTCAACCCCGAAGTCGGCGAGTACATCTTCTCCCTGCCCCCCCAGCAGCGCATCAGCCAGGACTGGTACAAGGGCACGGCCGACGCGGTCTACCAGAATTGGTTCATCGTCGAGGACAAACAACCCGAGTTCGTCCTGATCCTGGCTGGCGACCACATCTACAAGATGAACTACAAGGAGATGCACAGCTTCCTCCAGCAGACGCAGGCGGACGTGGTGGTGGGCGCGATTGAATACCCTCTGGCGGAAGCCTCGAACTTCGGCGTCATGACCGTGGACAGCAACTCGCGGATCACCCGCTGGGACGAGAAGCCTGCCAACCCCACGCCCATGCCGAACGATCAGACCCGGGCGCTCTGCTCCATGGGCATTTACTTGTTTCGGACCTCGGTCCTGCACGAGCATCTGCTGGCGGACGCCGAGCGCGACTCCTCGCACGACTTCGGCAAGGACATCATCCCGAGCATGATCGCCAACAGCCGCGTGTTCGCGTACAACTTCCGCGACGAGAACCGCAAGGCGGTCAAGTACTGGCGCGACGTCGGGACGCTGGACGCCTACTGGGAAGCCAACATGGACCTGGTCTCCGTGGACCCGCTGTTCAACCTCTACGACCAGAACTGGCCGATCCGCACCTATCAAGGGCAGTTCCCTCCGGCGAAGTTCGTCTTCGCCGAGGAGTTTCCGGGCGGCCGCCTAGGGGTCGCTCTCGACTCGATCGTCAGCAGCGGGTGCATCATCAGCGGCGGCCGGGTGCAGAACTCCGTCCTCTCCGCCAACGTCCGCGTCAGCGACCATGCCGAGGTGTCCCAGTCGGTCGTGATGGAGAACGTCGTGATCGGGGACCACTGCCGGATCCGGCGAGCCATCATCGACAAGGGGGTGATCATTCCTCCCAAGACCGAGATCGGCTACGACCTGGAGGCCGACCGCAAGCGCTTCACGGTCACCGAGTCCGGCATCGTGGCTATCTCCAAGGGCGTGAAGCTCGACGGGCGATAACCCTTCACCATGACACCTGAACTGCCCGATCGCTACGGCCGGACCGAGCTGGTCTTGATGGTGGTGGACCCGTTCCTCCTGTTCGGCTACTGGGAGGTGACGCTGGAGAGCCTGGGCCAGGCCCAGGACGCGCTGGGCGCGGAGATGGAAGGCGCGCGGGCCGTCCTACGGTTCTACGACATCTCGCTGATCCACTTCGACGGAACCAACGCCCACCATACCTTCGACATTGACATCGGGCTCGAAGCCCGCGGTTGGTACGTCCACCTCTGGACCGCGGAGAAATCCTATTGCGCGGACCTGGGGTTCGTGGCCCGCACCGGCCGGTTCCATGCGATCACCCGCTCGAACGTCGTGCACACGCCCCGAGCGGGCGTGTCGGCCCGGGACGAGGAGCGCTGGATGCAGGTGCGGTTCGCCCGCCGACGGAAGCCCAACTCTGCGCGGCCGCTGAAGTTTGTCCCGGCCCCGCCCCTCGGGGGGCGGCTGTCTGCCAAGGAGCTTCGCGCGCTCCTGGAGCGCCGCGAGCGCGAGCAGGCGAGGCTCGCAGCTGAATTTGCCGGAGGCACGTCACCAGGCTCGCTGTCCCAGGGATCACGATGAGTCCCCAGACTTCCCAACCGACGGGTTATCTCTGTCTCGTCCTGCACTGCCACCTCCCGTACGTCCGACATCCCGAGCACGAGCACTTCCTGGAGGAAAACTGGCTGTACGAGGCGATCACTGACACCTACATCCCGCTCCTGCGGGTCATGAACGGCCTGGTCCGCGACGGCGTAGACTTCCGTTTGACGGCAACCCTCTCGCCGCCGTTGATCTCCATGCTCAGGGACCCGTTGTTGATCTCCCGCTACGAACGGCACCTGAACCGGCTGATCGAGCTGGCGTCGAAAGAAGTGCACCGCACCGCGTCTCAGCCGGAATTTCACCGGCTCGCCACCATGTACTTGGAGCGCTTCCTCCAGAGCCGGCACACGTTCACGCAGGAGCATGGGCGCGACCTCGTCGGCGCCTTCGGGCACCTACAAGATTTGGGCAAGTTGGAGATCATCACGTGCGGCGCCACGCACGGCTTCCTGCCGCTGCTGAACGTGACGCCGAGCGCCGTGCGCGCGCAGTTGCGCACCGCGGTGGCACACTACGAAGAGACGTTCAGCCGGCCGCCGCACGGCATCTGGCTCCCGGAGTGCGGCTACTATCCCGGCCTCGACGAGGTCCTACGAGATGTGGGGCTGCAGTTCTTCTTCACCGAGTCCCACGGGCTGCTGTACGCCGACCCGCGCCCACGGTACGGCGTGCACGCGCCGGTGTTCTGCCCCACCGGCGTCGCCGCCTTCGCGCGCGACCTCGACTCCTCGAAGCAGGTCTGGAGCGCCGAAGAGGGCTACCCGGGCGATCCGGCCTACCGCGACTACTACCGCGACATTGGTTGGGACCTGGACTACGACTACATCAAGCCTTACATCCACGTGGACGGCAAGCGGATCAACACCGGCATCAAGTACTTCCGGATCACCGGCAAGACCGACCAGAAGCAGGCGTATGACCGCGCCCGGGCGCTGCAGCAGGCCGCGGATCACGCCGGCAACTTCATGTTCAACCGTGAGCGCCAGGTGGAATGGCTCGCCCCCGTCATGGACCGCCCGCCGATCGTCGTCGCCCCGTATGACGCCGAGCTTTTCGGACACTGGTGGTTCGAGGGACCGGAGTGGCTGGACTTCCTCTTCCGCAAGCTGCACTTCGACCAGCAGATCGTCAGGCCCATCACGCCCGCCGAATACTTAGAGCGCCACGACGTCAACCAGGTCTGCACGCCCTGCGGCTCGTCCTGGGGGTACAAGGGCTACCACGAGGTCTGGCTGAACGGCGGCAACGATTGGATCTACCGTCACCTGCACACTGCGGCGCGGCGGATGGAGGAATTGACGCGTGCGTTCCCGCAGGCGGAGGGCCTGACGCGGCGCGCCCTGACCCAGGCCGGGCGGGAACTTCTGCTGGCGCAGAGCTCCGACTGGGCCTTCATCATGAAGACGGGAACGATGGTGGAGTACGCCGTGAAGCGCACGAAGGAGCACCTTGCCCGGTTCACCAGCCTCTACGAGCAACTCCGATCCGGCCGCATCGACGCCGCCGGGCTGAAAGACATCGAAGAGAAGGACAACCTCTTCCCCACCCTCGACTACCACAACTTCTCGTGACGGGCTATTTCAGCTTCAGGATCTCCTTCAATTTCGTTTGCCACTCACCCGTGATGCTCTTCACGGTCCCCTGATCGTCCACCTCGAGGGTCACCGGCTCGTTCATTTCTAAATTCGCCGTTAGTCTCCAGTCGGGGGCCTTGAACGTCTTTGTCTCACCGCTCTCCGTCCTGATTGTGACCGTAATATTGCTGATGCTTTCCGCCACGACGTCAACGATGTGCCCCTTGATTGTCTTGGCGATACTCGGAGCGGGCACCACGAGCAGGCTGCCAGCAACCATGATACCGACACATGTCATAAGTAGGCCGAACTGTCTGTCCCGCTTCATACCTTCATCCCCCCTTTATCGCTTCGATTATTGCTGACGACCACTGTCCTTTCCAGCCTCAGCACTAACGCCACCAGTCCTTACCAGCCCGGCGCTGATCTTTTCGAGGCAATCCTGGCAGAGGCAATCCTTAAAGGTCTGACCGATCGCAGTCAATTGCGACTCATTCAGCCGGACCCGATCGCACCAGCAAGGCTCTCGTCCGCCGCCGCAGGGGAAACTTCGACCGCAGTTGCCGCAGAGTTTATCCAAGCGCGCGCTCGTACAGCTCCACGTACTGCTTGGCGGAGCGCTGCCAGGAGAAGTCCTGCTTCATTCCTCGCCGCATCAGCGCCTGCCATTCTTCCTTGTCCCGGTACACCCGCAAGGCTAAGAGAATGGTGCTGAGGAGCGCTTCCGGCTGCGGGGTTTCGAAGACAAAGCCCGTCGCCTTATTCCCTTTTTCGCCAGCAGGTAAGTAGGGTGCTACCGTATCAGCCAAGCCCCCAGTCTTCCGCACGACCGGCACGGTTCCGTACCGGAGGCTGTATTGCTGGTTGAGCCCGCAGGGTTCATAGCGCGAGGGCATGAGAAAGAGATCGGCGCCGGCCTCGATGAGGTGTGCCAGGCCTTCATCGAACGCCAGGCGCACCGCGAGCTTGCCCGGATAACGCGAGCTCAAGTCCGTCAACCGCTCGTGATAGGCCGGCTCGCCGCTGCCCAGCACCACCATCTGCACGTCGAGCGCCAGCAGCTTGGGGATGATCTCGACGATCAAGTCAATCCCTTTCTGAAACGCGAGCCGGGAGACCAACCCCAGAAGCGGGACATTGCGCGCGGGCAGCTTCATCTCGCGCTGCAGGGCTGTCTTGCAGGCCTTCTTCCCGCTCAGGCTCTTCGCCGAGTAATGCGCCGGCAGATGCGGATCGGTCGCCGGATTCCAGACGTCGTAGTCGATCCCGTTGGTCACCCCAAAGAGGCGGTCTTTCCGCACCTGGAGCACGCCTTCCAGACCATGCCCGAACTCGCTGGTCTGGATTTCGCGCGCATAGGTCGGACTCACCGTGTTGAGCAGATCGGCGTAGACGAGCCCAGCTTTGAGCACGTTCACCTGTCCGTAGAATTCAAGCCGTTCGGGGGTGTATTCGGACCATGGGAGACCGGTCGCTGGATAGTCCATCACGGGAAAGCGTCCCTGATAACCCATGTTGTGGATCGTGAACAGCGCACGGGTCTTTGCCCACGCCGGGTCATCCCGATAGAGCGTCTTGAGATACACGACCGCCAGCGCCGCCTGCCAGTCATGCGCATGCAGCACGTCCGGCGGCCGCGTGGGCTGCCGGCAGGCCTCCAGGACCGCGCGGCAGAAGAGGACGAAGCGCTCCAGGTTGTCGGGGTAGTCGCGGCCCTCCTCGCCGTAGAGTCCTACACGTCCGAAGAACGGATCGTAACGGATGCAGACGAGCGAGACAGCCTTGTTCCCGAGCTTGCCAGTCTCGATACCGACCTCGGTAGAGTCGCCGCGGAAGGGGACCGCCACCGTCGCTGTCTGACGGAGACTGACCGCCTTCGGATCGATCCCCGCGTAGCGCGGAAGGGCCAGTTGGACCTCGTGCCCCAGGCGCGCCAGCTCGACCGGCAGCGTCCCCGCCACGTCCGCCAGGCCTCCTGTCTTGGCCAGCGGGACCGCCTCGCTCGCGAGCATCAGGATGCGCATGGGTCCTTTCTACTGTTGGGGAAACCGGGCCTGGTCGTAGAATTTCTTGCCCCAACCGGCCAGGACCTCGGTCACGAATCCCAGAGGCGTGTAGGTGTGGCCGTCTTCCAGCGTGACAAGGTCATTCCCGAACAGACGGAGCAGGGAAAACCGGTCTTCGGTCGGGTAGAAGAGAAACAGCACAGGCGTGTCCTTCTGATTGACCCATTCCATCCGGTTCGGCTGCCCGAACGCCTGGACCACATCCGACAGGGTCATCCCTGTCTTGAGAAGATCCTGGTTGAAACCGTCAGCCTGCGCGATCGAGACCGTCCCCCACAGGGTCTCGACAGTCAAGACGCAGGCGGCCATCCACAGAAGCCGTCGTCGCAGCGGGTATAGCATGGATGCTCCTTTCACCACTCCGGGCCGATCTCGGCCAGGAGCTTCAGCGTCGGCTCCGCCAGTTCCGCCAGTTGCTCCTCCGTCACGGGTGTCCGCCGGAACCCGGTCAGCGGGACCTGGTCAATGATATCCGGTTTGAGGGGAATCTCATAGGCGCCGTCGATGAGAATCCGCTGGCCAGCCGGCGATAGGACGAAATCAATGAGCCGCCTGGCGGCGTTGAGGTGCTGGGCGCCCTTCACCAGCGCGATCGCATTGAGATTCAACAGCGTGCCCACCTCGCCGTCGCTCTGGTCGGGATAGATTACGCCGACTGGATAGTGCGCCTTGCGGGCCAGAAAATAATCCGGCGAGTTGGTGAGCCCGATCGCGAACTCGCCGCGCCCGACCCCCTGCCAGACATCCGCATTGTCCGGCAGGATCTTCAGGCCGTTCGCATACAGTCTCTTCAAGTACTCCTTGGCAAACTCGGCCCCTTTGACGGCGACCAGCGACGACACCCAGCTCAACGTTGTCCGCTCCTGTGTGCCGGCGATGGCGATCTTCCCCTTCCATCTGGGATCGGTCAGTTGGAACACCGAGCGGGGGACGTCCTTGTCAGCGACGAGGTTCTTGTTGTAGATGATGACGCGGGCGCGGGAAGAGATGCCGGTCCACTTGCTCTCCCGGTCGTGAGACCCAGGCAACAGGTCCTTGGCCTCTGGCGAGACGTACGGGTCCAGCACGCCGTTTTTGGCGAGGATCTCCATCACGCCCGCTTCCGTCGCGATGAAGACATCCGCCCGCGGGCGTGCCTTCTCCTGGATCAATTCATGGGCCAGGCCCGACGTCCCGCCGACCTTG
>DASQRT010000338.1:0-2398 GCA_035642795.1 Nitrospirales bacterium | reverse complement strand
ACCTTGTCGCTGCGTTGGAAGTACATCGCGAAAGGATCCTGGTCCCAGGCCAAGGCGCCCGAGCCTGCAAAGCTACCACCGACCAGGACGGCGAAAGCGATGATGTTTCTGGTTCTCATGATTCTAGACCTCAATTCTTCGTCGAGAGCACGGCCGCGCCCTGCGGGCCCATGACCTGCTGGCCAATGATATGACCATAGGGGCCCTGGATGTTGCCGCCGCTGGTGATGTAATCCCTGAAGGCCTTCCGCTGCTCCATCTGACCCATCAGGAAAAAATCGACGTCATTGCTGGGAAGGTGATTATCGAGCGGACTTGCCAATTCCTGCCCAGGCACGGCCGGAGCGACGATATGGGGCGTGACGACGACCACCAAGTCTGTCTCCGTCTCCTGGAATTGCTTGCTGCCGAACAGCGCCCCGAGGACCGGCACCGAGCCGATCCAGGGAAGCTGCGAGATGTTGCGCCGATTGTCAGCCTGCAGCAGGCCCGCGATCGAGAAGCTCTGGCCGTCACGCAGCTCGACCGTGGTGCGCGCCTCGCGCTTGAGGATCGACGGGACGTTGAAGCCGGATATCATCACGGCGAGCGCAAAGTTGAGCTCGCTCACCGACGGCGCGAGGCGCAGATTGATGATGCCGTTCTCCAGGACCGTCGGCGTGAAGGACAATTGCACGCCGAACGGCTGGTATTGGACGGTAATGACCGGCACGGTAGTGGAACCCCCTGGCTGTACCGCGGGCACCGGATATTCGCCGCCGGCGAGAAACGAGGCGGTATCGCCGGAGAGCGCAATCAGGTCGGGCTCGGCCAATTGGCGGACCAATCCTTTCGTTTCCAAGGCAGTCAGGAGCACATCAAGGCTGGCACCGTTGCTGGCCAGACGTGCCAGCGCAACGCCAAAGGGTGCTCCGCCGGAGAGCAATGTGGCTGCAGTCGTAAATACCGGAAGGCCCGGTGCACCGCTACCAGTGGGCGAACCTGGCGAGGGTACCGGATTTCCGTTTGCGTCAACAAAAGTTCCCGGACCACCTGCGCCGATCCCAGGCCGCCCGCCCGGCTGCGTAGTCGAACCCCCAATGTTACTGTTCAAACCGCCTAAGCCGGTGGAAAAGCCCCGGTTCCCACCACTGTTGGCCCCGAACCAATTAACCCCGAACTCGCGAGCCGCAGAGCGGGCGACCTCGAGAAAGCGGACCTTGAGCAAGACCTGCTGCGCCGGAGCCACCGTCATCGCGTTCACGATAGCGCCGCCTTCAGGCGCCATGCTCCTGGCCACCTGAACGGCGCGCTCGGCAGCCACCGCATTGCCGGCGACGCCACTGAGCACGATCTGGCCGTTGCTGCTACCAACGCGGATACCCCTGCTGCCGGTGCTCGAACGGATCTTTTCCTGGAGATTGCCGGTGTCCAGGGTGACCTCCACGTCGATCACGCCGATCAGCTGCATGCTCTGATCGAATACCGAGACGTTGGTGGTCCCAACCTTCTTGCCCTGAATGTACAGCGTGCGATCCGACATCGGCAGTGCGTCCACGATGTCTGGCGACCCCACCACGGCGCTGGCGAACGGCTTTTCGAGCCGCAAGGTGCGCGACTTATTGACCGTGATCACGATGTGCCGTACGGCACCACCGTCTTCGTTCTGCGGTTGCGCCTGGGCATGCTGCAGAGGCCCAGGTCCGACCCCAAGCAGCGCCGACGCGATGATCACTGGCACCAAAAGCCAATGTCGCAGCCGTAACCCCCCCACGCGCTGCCACGCTAGCGGGCGACTATCCCCCTGGTTGCTACGCATCACACTCCCCCCACTTCCCCATCAATGAAATCGCATCACCGTGTACACTCGCGCTTCATGTTACGGATGATCGCGAACGTGGTGGAGTCGAACCACCCCGGCGCTGATTTGCCTCCGCTTGGCGCAGCAGGCAGCCTACGATCAGGGGTTGAGGGCCTTGGCCAGATTCGACCACTGGCCGTTGATCCACGTCCCCACGGTACCGATCGTTGCAATCACGGCAATGAGGAGGATGCCGACCAGCACCGTATATTCGATCAAAGCAGCGCCGTCCTCGTCCTTGCCCAGCCGGCGGAGTAGATTCACAGTATGCGACATGTGCCCCTCCTCCTGTGTTGAGGCGACTTCAAGAAAACCCAAGTCTTAGGGTTTCCCCTATCGGTTAGTAGTTTGTTAATTATGAGGATGAGTCAATAGGCCGTGAAGAAATCACCGAATAGTGGCAATCAGGTCACACCGGAGAGTCCAAGGTCAAAGTTGAAGCTCAACCTTCGATCGATTGCTGCGAGCTGCACGACGCGAAGCAGCCCACGTGACCTGAGCCCCAACTTTCATCCAGGGATGGATCGAGTCCTGACTAGATTTGAGCCTGTTGGCTCT
>DASQRT010000337.1:0-8738 GCA_035642795.1 Nitrospirales bacterium | reverse complement strand
GCTTTGTGCCCCTTGTGGCCACGCGTGGCAGTCTTGCCGTGCCCGGAGCCGATGCCCCGGCCAATGCGCTTCCGCCGTCGCCGCGCTCCCGGGGCCGGTTTCAAGTCATGCAGCTTCATGTGGCCCCTTTGCCTGCATCCCGGACTTCCAGCAGATAAGAGAGCTTGTGCACCAGCCCCTTGACTTGAGGGGTGTTTGGCCGGATCACGGTGTGGTGGAGCCGACGGAGGCCGAGTCCACGAAGGATGATCCGATGGGACCTTGGCGTGCCGATGGGACTGCGGACCAAGGTGATCGCGACTGCTTCGTTAGGTGTGGTCTTCCGTCCCATTACCTAACCTGCCTGCTGGACGATCGCTTTGCGGATACGGAGAACCTCGTCCGGGTCCCGCAATTGGCTCAACCCGTCAAGGGTCGCCTGTACCACGTTGAAGGGATTGCCGCGGCCCAGCGTTTTCGCCACGATGTTGTGGATCCCCGCCAACTCGATCACGGCTCGTACGGCTCCGCCGGCGACGATCCCGGTCCCGGCCGCCGCCGGCTTGAGCAGCACATGCTCGGCGCCAAACTGGCCGTGGACCTCGTGGGGGATGGTGCCGTTCTTGATCGCGACCCGGACGAGATTTTTCTTGGCGTGCTGCACGGCTTTGGAAATGGCCTCGGGCACTTCCGCCGCCTTGCCCTTGCCGATACCGACCAGGCCTTGCTCATCACCAACCACAACCAGCGCGGTGAAATTGAACCGTTTGCCCCCTTTGACCACCTTGGCCACGCGGTTGATGTAGACGACCTTGTCTTTCAGGTTCAGTTCGTCGGGATTGATCTTCACGATTCGGCGGCGCTCCTGTTTAGAACTTCAGACCCTTTTCGCGAGAGGCCTCGGCCAGTGCCTTGATCCGCCCGTGGTACTTGTAGCCGCCGCGGTCAAACACGACGGCTGACACGTTAGCCTTCAGGGCCCGCTCGGCGACCAGCCGGCCCACGGCGGCGGCAGCCGTCACGTTCCCTCCATTTTTCACCTTGCCCTTGAGCTCCTTGTCCAGACTCGACGCGCTGATCAAGGTCCTCCCGGTCGTGTCGTCGATCACCTGGGCAAAGATGTGCGCGTTGCTTCTGAACACGTTAAGCCGGGGGCGCTGGGCCGTCCCGAACACCCGGAGCCTGACCCGGTGGTGCCGGCGGACCCGGCTGCGTTCCCGTTTGCTCACATCCAACATCGGCGCTTCCCTTACTTGCCCGTCTTGCCTTCCTTGCGAATCAGAATTTCGCCCGCGTACTTCACACCCTTGGCCTTATAGACGTCCGGCTTCTTGAGAGCCCGGATATTGGCGGCGATCTGGCCGACCAGGTAGCGGTCCCGACCCCTGATCGTCACCACCGTCTGTTTGTCCACCTTGGCCTCGATGCCCTCCGGCAGCGGGAACGCGATGGGATGGGTAAACCCGAGGTTGAAACTGAGCGTCCGTCCGTTCAGCGCGGCCTTGTACCCGACCCCGTTGATCTCCAGGACCCGCTCGAACCCCTTCGTGACGCCCTCGATCATGTTGCGGATCTCGTTCCTGACCAGCCCGTGGAGCGCGCGCTGCTGACGGGTATCGGACGCGCGCTGCACCACGACATTGCTAGTAGCCACAGCGACCGTGATGTCCGGCGGGATCGGCCGTGTGAGGGCCCCCAGCGGGCCCTTCACGAACACTTCCTGGGCGTCGACCTTGACGTCAACACCCTGAGGGATGGGCACTGGTTGTCTTCCGATCCGCGACATCGAACGCTCCTACCAGATATAGCAGAGCACTTCTCCGCCGATCTTCTGTACGCGCGATTCAGTGCCGGTCAGGACCCCTTGGGGTGTCGTCAGGATGGCGACTCCCATACCGCCCCGCACTTTCGGAATGTGTGGGCACCGGACGTACACGCGCTTGCCCGGACGGCTCACGCGACGGATCCCCGTGATCATGGGGATCTCACCTTCCTGGTAGCGCAGGTGCAGTCGCAGGACCGGATGGCCGCCTTCCTCGATACGCTCCACGCCCTGAAGGAATCCTTCCTGAAGGAGAACCCGGGCGATCTCGGTTTTGAGCGTGGAGGCCGGCATCTGCACAGTCGCGTGTCGCCGCCGCACGGCGTTTCGAATCCGGGTGAGCATGTCGGCGAGGGGATCAGTCATCGCCATCGCATCACCAACTCGATTTGATCACTCCGGGGATCTCACCCCGGAGGCTGAGAAAGCGAAAACAGATGCGGCACAGCTTGAACTTGCGCAGGAAGCTCCGCACCCGGCCACAGTTTGGACAGCGGTTGTACGCACGCGTTTTGAACTTCTGGGGCCTCTGCGCCTTTAATCTAAGAGCCAATCGGGCCACAGTCTCAGCACCTCCCGTCGGATCAGGTTCGGAAAGGCATGCCCAGGTTCTTCAACAGGGCCTTGCCTTCATCGTTGGTGTTCGCGGTCGTCACGATTGTGATGTCCATCCCATGGATGGCCTCAACCGTGTCGTACTTGATTTCGGGAAAGATCAGTTGCTCCTTGAGGCCCAGCGTGTAATTGCCACGCCCGTCGAAGGACTTCGACGATACCCCTTTGAAATCACGAATGCGGGGTAGGGCCACGGTCACCAGACGGTCCAAGAACTCGTACATGCGCTTGCCCCGCAACGTGACCTTCGCGCCGATCGGGAGGCCTTTGCGGAGCTTGAAGTTCGCGATCGCCTTCCGGGCTCGGGTCACCACGGGGTGCTGCCCGGTAATGGTCGCCAGTTCCTGCACAGCAGAATCCAGCAGCTTGACGTTTTGTGTCGCCTCGCCCATGCCCACATTGAGCACGATGCATTCAAGCCGCGGTACCTGCATCCGGTTCGTATAGGAGAATTCCTTCATCAGGCTCGGCACGGTCATCTTGTGGTACTGCTCCTGCAAGCGGACCGGTCCGCGGGGCTCGGGCGCCGCCTTGGCTGGCTTGCCCTCGGGCTTGGTCGCCGGTTTGGGCGTAGGTTTGGTGGCCGGCTTGGGTTGGGGCTTGGCCATCGCTACGATCGCTCGCTGCTCTCAATGGGTTGCTTGCACTTGCGGCACACGCGGACGTGGGACCCGTCGGTCAGCGTCGTGGTCCCCACCCGCGTCGGCTTCTGGCACGTGGAACAATACAGCATCACGTTTGAGAGATGAATGGGTGCTTCCCGCTCAAGGATGCCTCCCTGTCGGTTCTGCTGGTTCGGCTTCGTATGCCGCTTGATGATGTTGATCTTTTCGACTGTGACCTGGCAGTTGAGACGGAACACACTGAGAACCTTGCCGGATTTCCCTCGATCCTTGCCCGCGATGACAACGACCTTGTCGCCCTTGCGCACATGGCACTTGGGCGGGACTTCCAGGGGGCGGTTGGCGCTCAGCCAGCCTCGACGTCTCATCTACAGCACCTCCGGCGCGAGCGAGATGATCTTCATGTACTTCTTCCAGCGCAGCTCGCGAGCCACCGGCCCGAAGATGCGGGTGCCGATCGGCTCCCCCTGCGCGTTGATCAGCACGCAGGCATTGCGGTCAAACTTAATGTATGAGCCGTCTTCCCGGCGGACTCCCTTCGTCGTCCGCACGACCACGGCCTTGCTGATATCCCCTTTTTTTACGGTGGCCTGCGGGATGGCTTCCTTGACCGTCACCATGACGACGTCCCCCAAGCTCCCGTAACGGCGCTTGGTCCCGCCGAAGACATGGAAGCACATGACCTTCTTGGCCCCCGAGTTGTCAGCCACGTCGAGCATGGAATAGATCTGAATCATCGCGCTCTGGCCTTCTCGACAATTTGCACGACGCGGAAATGCTTGTCCTTGCTCAGCGGCCGAGTTTCAACCAGCCTGACCCGATCACCAATCTCGCATTCGTTCTTCTCATCGTGCGCCTTCAAACGCGTTACCCGGCGCAACACCTTCCCGTAGCGATGATGACGAACAAATCGCTTCACCACCACGACCACGGTCTTTTGCATCGTGTTGCTCACCACTTCGCCGACGAACTCATGGCGGTGAGCCTGGTTGTTGTGCCCGTTCTCGCTCATGCAGCTCCTCTGGAGGATTTCGCCGCCTCGTTGAGCTGCTTTTCGCGGAGGAGGGTCTTCACGCGGGCGATTTCCCGCCTCGTCTGCTTGATTTTGGCAGGATTTTCAACCCGGCCGGCAACAAACTGAAACCTGAGGTTGAATAATTCCTTCTTCAACTCCTTGACCTTTTCCTCTAATTCCACAGTCGTCAGGCCACGCAGGTTCTTGATATGGATCGTGTGCGTCTCCATAGCTACACGCCCTTCCGCGCGACGAACATGGTCGCGATTGGCAATTTATGCGCTGCCAAGCGGAGGGCCTCCTGGGCTACTTCCGTTGTGACTCCGTCCATTTCATACAGGATGCGCCCGGGCTTCACCACGACAACCCAGTATTCGGGATTCCCCTTGCCCTTGCCCATGCGGGTCTCGGCTGGCTTCTTGGTGATCGGCTTGTCGGGAAAGATGCGGACCCAGACTCGGCCACCGCGCTTAACATGGCGTGTCATGGCGATCCGAGCTGCCTCGAGCTGCCGGTTCGTGATCCAGCCCGGTTCGAGCGCCTTCAGGCCGTACTCGCCGAGCGTCACCTGACAACCGCGGTAGGCCTTTCCACGCATGCGCCCCTTGTGCATCTTCCGGTGTTTAACTTTCTTGGGAGCGAGCATGAATCCCTCCTACCGCCGTTCCAGCTCACCTGCTGCCTTGCCGTGCGACGCGGCAGGCAGGATCTCCCCTTTGTAGATCCAGGCCTTGATGCCGATCTGTCCCATCGTCGTATGAGCCTCCGCGAACCCGTAGTCAATGTCGGCGCGGAGGGTATGGAGCGGCACACGGCCCTGCAGATACCACTCGGTCCGGGCAATCTCAGCCCCAGCCAGCCGGCCCGAGCACCGAATCTTGATACCCTGGGCGCCCAGACGGAGGGCCGACGCGACGCTGCGCTTCATGGCCCGGCGGAACGCGACACGCTTCTCCAGTTGCACGGCGATGTTTTCAGTGACCAGCTGCGCATCAAGCTCCGGTTTCTTGATCTCCTTGATGGTGATATAGACTTGCCGGCTGATCATCTTCTCCAGGTCAGCCTTGAGCTTATCCACCTCCGCGCCCTTGCGCCCGATGATGATGCCGGGCCGGGCGGTATGGATGATGACCGTGACTTGGTCCCCGGAGCGTTCGATCTCCACCTTCGACACACCCGCGTGGTAGAGCTTGCTCTTCACCATCTTACGGACGCGGATGTCTTCGTGCAGGATCTTGGCGTAGTCGCGGTCCGCATACCACCGAGAGCTCCACGGCTTGACATAGCCGAGCCGCAACCCGACCGGATGTGATTTCTGGCCCATGCCTGGCTAGCCCTTTGCCTTCTTGTTGACTTTGGCCTCGACCGGCGCGACGGTAATAGTGATGTGGCTCGTCCGCTTGTGAATCGCAAACGCACGGCCCTGCGCGCGCGGCTGAAACCGCTTGAGTGTGGGTCCAACATCGACCCAGGCCCGACTGACGCGCAGGCTGTCGGCATCCCCGAGTTCCTTGCCCGGTTGCTGGCCGTTCGCCACCGCGGACAGGAGCACTTTCTGCACTACTTTCGCCGCGGCGCGGGGGGTGAATCGGAGCAAGGCCAAGGCGTCGCTGACCGGGCACCCTCTGATCAGATCCACCACGGGGCGAGTTTTCCGGGGAGACATCCGCACGTAGCGCAGCGTTGCTTTAGCTTCAGTCATAGCCTGCTTGTTCCTATTTGAGCGCCACTGCTTTTTCGCTCTTGGCAGCCCCGTGACCCTTGAAAAAGCGGGTCGGTGCGAATTCGCCCAGCTTGTGTCCCACCATGTTTTCCGTGATATAAATCGGAATGAATTTTTTGCCGTTGTGAATCGCCAGCGTGTGGCCGATCATCTCGGGCACGATCGTCGACCGGCGCGACCACGTCTTGAGAATCTTCTTCTCGCTGCCGGTGTTCATCTGTTCGATCCGGCTCAGCAAGCGAGCATCGACGAACGGGCCTTTGGACACTGAACGAGGCATATTATTTCTTCCGCCGGGCGATGATGAATTTCCCCGTTCTCTTAATCCGCCGGGTTTTGTATCCCTTGGCCTTCTGGCCCCAGGGCGACACCGGATGAGGATTCCCGGCCCCCGACTTCCCTTCTCCTCCGCCATGAGGATGGTCGACCGGGTTCATGGCCACTCCCCGAACGTGGGGCCTCCGCCCCTTCCACCGCTGCCGGCCTGCTTTCCCGATCGAGATGTTCTCGTGATCGGTATTACCGACCTGGCCGACCGTCGCCTGACAGGTAGCCAGGACCTTCCGCATCTCGCCTGACTTGAGACGAAGCTGGACGTACAGCCCTTCCCGTCCCATCACCTGCGCCGAGGTCCCCGCGCTGCGGATCAACTGCCCGCCTCGGCCGGGTTTGAGCTCAACGTTGTGCACCAGGGTCCCGGTCGGGATCTGCGACAGCGGAAGGGCGTTCCCCACCCGCACCTCCGCGTCGGCGCCGGATTGCAGCCGGTCTCCGACCCGCAACCCCTCGGGCGCCAGGATGTAGCGCTTGTCCCCATCGGCATAATGCAGCAACGCGATTCGGGCCGAGCGGTTGGGATCGTATTCTATCGAGCGCACACGTGCTGGAATCCCCTCCTTGTCGCGCTTGAAGTCGATGCGTCGGTAGCGCTGCTTGTGCCCGCCCCCGTGATGCCTTATCGAGAGACGCCCTTGGTTGTTCCGCCCGCCGGTGCCCTTGATGTACTCCAGCAGGCGCTTCTCGGGCTTGACTGGGCTCAAATCATCGGTGGTCAGCACCGTCATCTGCCGGCGGCCCGGCGAGGTCGGCCGAAAAGTTTTAATGCCCATTTAGACGCCCTCGAAGATCTCCAACTTCTCACCTGGCTTCAGCGTCACGATCGCCTTCTTCCAATCCGGCTTCTTGCCCACCATCCGCCCGATGCGACGGATCTTACCACCGACGTTCATCACGCTGACTTTCGCAACCTTGACGTTCAAGGCACGCTCGGTCGCCTTCTTGATCTCCACTTTGTTGGCATCCGCCCGCACCAGAAGGCCGATCTTACGCTGACTTTCCCGCATGTCGGTCAATTTCTCGGTCAGCAGGGGGCGGATGATGACGTCGAAGGCCTCGCGGGTCATGCCCATGCCTCCTCAAGCCTCGCCAGATCCCGCCGTGCGATCAGCACCGTGTCGTGCAGGAGCAGAGCTCGGACATTGACCCCTTCCGGCTGGACGACCGTGACCAGCGGCAGGTTGGCCGCGGCCCGGCGAAGCCGGTCTTGCTCGCCCCCGGCCACGATCAACGTCTTCCCCTTGAGGCCAAGCACCTTCAGCATCGCGGCGAGCGATTTTGTCTTGCCATCGGTTTCGGGTAGATCTTCTAAGACTAGCAACCCCCCGTCCCGGACTTTGGCAGAGAGGGCCGCACGCACGGCCCCCCGCGACTTCCCTTTGGGGATCGAGTACCCGTAGTCGCGCGGGTGCGGCCCGAACACGATCCCACCATGGCGCCATACTGGGGACCGGATGGAGCCTGCCCGGGCCCGGCCGGTGTGCTTCTGCTTGTAGGGCTTCCTACCTGTCCCGCTGACCATGTTGCGCGTCTTTGTGGAGGCCGCTCCCCGGCGAAGGTTCGCCTCCTGCATGACAACTACTTCATGGAGGACGGGCGTCTTGACCTCCACCCCAAAGACTTCAGGTCGGAGCTCGGCTGCCCCCACCTTCCGCCGGTTCAAGTCGATGATGTCGATCGTGGGCAAGGGTCCGAGATTCCTTTAGGAGGCTTTCTTCGATTTCTGGATGGCAATCAGGCTGCCACGAGCGCCGGGGACGGCCCCTCGCACGAAGAGGAGATGCTCCTCAGGCCTGACGTCGATGACTTCGAGCGCTTGGGCGGTGACGCGCACGTCCCCCATGTGCCCAGGCAAACGCTTGTTCTTCCAGACCCGCGAGGGGTAGGAGCTGCTGCCGATCGAACCTGGCGCGCGGTGGAACATTGACCCGTGCGACTCCGGACCGCCTGCGAAATGATGTCGCTTCACCACGCCTTGGAACCCTTTTCCCTTGGAAACCCCCACGACATCCACCAACTCGCCTTTGGTAAACATGCTCACCGTGACGGTCGCGCCGACCTGCGCCTCGCCAGTGGCACGGAATTCACGTACGTGCCGGTATGCAGGCAGATTGGCCTTGGCGAAGTGCCCCTTGACTGGCTTCGACGCCTTCCGGTCCGGCAATTCCCTGAATGCCAACTGGACCGCGGTATACCCGTCCCGTTCATTCGTCTTGACCTGCGACACACGGCAGGGTCCGGCCTCGATCACCGTCACGGGCACCGTCTGCCCACCATCGAGAAATACTTGAGTCATGCCGAGCTTCTGCCCAAGCAACCCATTGGTCATAGCTTGATCTCCACGTCCACCCCGGCGGCCAGGTTGAGCTTCATCAAGGCGTCCATCGTCTCGGGCGTGGGCTCCATGATATCCATGAGTCGCTTGTACGTGCGGATCTCGAACTGCTCGCGGGACTTCTTGTCCGCATGGGTCGAGCGTTGCACGGTCCACTTGTTGATGCGGGTCGGCAACGGAATCGGCCCGACCACCTTGGCGCCCGTGCGCTTGACGGTCTCGACGATCTCCGCAACAGACTGGTCCAGGACCCGATAGTCAAAGCTCTTGAGCCGGATGCGGATCCGCTG
>DASQRT010000336.1:0-2449 GCA_035642795.1 Nitrospirales bacterium | reverse complement strand
TGGACTTACGGGATTCTGACTCTGCACCGACCGAGTAACGTCGACGCCCCGGAAGCTCTGGCCGAGATTCTCGATGCGGTGCGAGAATTAGCCCAGATACTACCGATTGTGTTCCCCTGCCATCCACGGACGCGCCAGCAGATCGAGAAACTACGGGACAAGCACTTGTGCATCGCAACCTTTCCAGATCACCAAGCCAAGCAAGGACGTGTGTTGCTGACGGAGCCGCTGGGCTATTTGGAGTTTCTCTCGTTGATGAGCGAAGCCCGCCTGGTATTGACTGATTCGGGGGGGGTACAGGAAGAAACAACCGTGTTGGGCATCCCCTGCCTCACTCTACGCACTAATACCGAACGACCAGTCACGATTGAGCAAGGGACGAATACTCTGGTGGAACTCTCACGAGACAGCATTCTGGCCGCCGCCGCAAAAACCTTGAGCAACACTTCCCAGCAAAGTCGCCGACCGGATCTGTGGGACGGCAAAGCGGCGGAACGCATTGCGGGAATCTTGGTCGATCGAATGACCTGAAGCCCACTCTTTCCGCGGAAAACCCCATCCTGTGCGGTCTCCCTTAGTTGCCGGCCCTTGCCCGACAACAATCACGTCAGACAGTATTTACTGTCCGCTGTACCAGCCGATGCCGTGTCGATCGAGTCCTGTACTGCCCCGTTCCAAAGTTCACCGAAATGTTACACGGCGCTGAGCAGGACGGAACAGCCGCGCAGTAGAGTCTGGCCTTGCCATGACACCGCAGAAGCCAGGAGCGGACAAGATACTGGTCATCGAAGACGACCGGCACATTTCCGAGCTTTTAAGCACCACGCTGGCCAGGGAGCGCTTCACTCCCATCGTCGCGCAAGACGGCGGGATCGGTCTCAACGAAGCGAGGCGGCTGCTCCCGTCGCTGATTCTTTTGGATCTCATGCTGCCGACCATGGACGGGTGGGAAGTCTGCCGCCGGCTCAGGGCCGAGGAAAAAACACGCGACATCCCGATCATCATGGTCACGGCGAAGGGTGACGAGGAGGACCGCGTAGCCGGCCTGGAGCTCGGCGCGGACGACTACATGGCCAAACCCTTCAGCACGCGCGAACTGGTGGCGCGCATTCGAGCTCTCCTCCGCCGGAAAGCAGGCCACGCAACGAACACGGCCGGATTGCTGCGAGTCGGCGCGTTGGAGATCGACCCGGACCGCCATGTCATCACCGTCAACGGCACACCCTTCCACCTCACCATGATGGAGTTCGCCATCCTACAGCGCCTCGCTCAGGAGCCAGGCCGGGTCTTCACCCGTGATCAGCTCCTCACTTTCCTTTGGGGCGAGGACTGTTACGTGCAGCAACACAACCTGGACGTGCACATCCACGCCATCCGCAAGAAAATCGAGGCGGATCCCGGCCAGCCGTTATATGTCCAGACCGTGCGCGGGATTGGGTACAGGCTCAGGGACCCGAACTGCGCGTAGGGCGAATGACGTGCATCCCAGAGTCGCCACCATGTTCGACGCGCTGGAGAGCGACCGCACGACTTTCTGGGTCAAAGGAATCAAGCTCGTCCTGAGCCTGCTCATCGTGACCATCCTGGCCGCGCTGACGGGCGGCGTCGTCAAGACGTTCCTGGATCTTCGCTTGTCTTTTCTTTACGAGGGTTTTGAATAAAGTCATTGGTGTCGTGCCCCCACCTGACTACTCTACCTGTCCAAATTTACGTGGGGCACAACAACAGATGGGACGCAGCATCGGGACTGGTGAGCGCGGCTTCACGCTCCTCGAGTTGGTGAGCATCGTCACGATTGTGGGGATTCTTGTGACCATGGCCGTGCCCTCCTATCGAACGTCCGTGGTGAAGGCCCGCGAAGCGGTCCTCATGCGCGATCTCTTTACGGTCCGGGATCTGCTGGACCAGCACCGGGCCGACAAGGGGAAATACCCGAACTCGTTGAATGATTTGGTGAAGGCCGGATATTTACGCGCCATCCCGATGGATCCTTTCACACGATCCACGTCCACCTGGCAGGAAATTTATGAAGCTACAGAAGCTACAGAAGGCGGCATCTTTGATATCCACTCTGGTTCCGACCTCGTGGGGACTAATGGCGTGCCGTATAACGAGTGGTGAGTCACTGATGAGGAATCGCTACGCACTCCACGCTGCGCTGTGGTGCAGTCTCTGGATGGTCGCCGGCTGTGCCGGCCCTTCAGTCCGTGACTTCCAAATGATGCAGACCGCGCTCAAGGCGGAGTCCTTGCAAGCCCAACGCACCATCATGGACCTGCGCACAGAGATGCAGGGACTTCAGCGGGAGCTGGGCGCCGCCCGTGCCGCGCAGGCTCGCCTGGAAGGAGAGCTGCGGGAGGCCCAACGCCGCGCGCAGGAGGCGCAGCGGGGGGTGGATGCGCAGCGCGAGGAGCTGGTACGTACGCGGGAGGAGCGCGACCGTCTGGCT
>DASQRT010000335.1:0-4972 GCA_035642795.1 Nitrospirales bacterium | reverse complement strand
TCTGATGGAGCCTGCGGTTCAGCCGCCGGCGAAACCGAGGCCCCATGCAGTGCGAACCCTGGCCATAGACATCGGCGGAACGGGAATCAAAGCGCTGATTCTGAGCGCCACCGGCAAGCCCCTCACGGAACGGAGCCGGGTGAAGACTCCCAGGCCGGCCACACCGGGGGCCGTGATCAACACCATCGTCGAGTTGGCGAAACAGCAGGGCGAGTTCGATCGCGTGTCGGTTGGCTTTCCCGGCGTGGTCCGCCGTGGGATCACCTTGAACGCGCCGAACCTCAACGGCAGATGGGGCGGCTTCCACTTGGCGGGCGCGCTGACGAAAAAGCTCGGTGTGCCCGTGCGTGTCGCCAATGATGCGGACGTGCAGGGATTCGGCGTAATCGCGGGGCGCGGCGTCGAGTTGGTGGTCACGCTGGGAACGGGGTTCGGCTCAGGATTATTCGTGGATGGGAAATTAGTCCCGAACCTGGAGATCGGCCACCATCCGCTTCAAAAGGGCAAGACCTACGAAGAGCTGCTGAGCGATGCCACACTCAAAAAAGTCGGACAGAAGAAATCGAACAGGCGGCTGGTTCGAGCGATCAAGACCCTGGATCGCGTGTTCAACTATGATCGACTGTACATCGGCGGGGGCAATGCCGCACGCATCACCGTAAAGCTGCCCAGCAACGTCAAGATCGTCTCCAACGTCGCCGGCCTCCTCGGCGGCATCGCCTTGTGGCAGGACTAATTGCCCCTGTCTAGTCTCCTATGCGCCGGATCTCTCTGGCTACAGCAAAGACTGTTGACCGTTCTTCCCCATAGATGTTGGTGCGGCCTTCCCCCACAATAGGGCTAGGAGCTTGAACTTGCGCTTGGACGATGACCCTGTCTCCATCTGAAACATGAGTGGGTTTCTTCCCTAGCACACCGGGATCCTCGCATACACCAAGGTACTCTACTTCGATGGATCCCGTTTCGTCTTCCAGCATGAAAGTAGACGCCCCAGGACAAAAAATTTGTCTGCCAAGATAGTTTGGTCGCTCAGATGGGTCAAGCGCCCGCACCTTGAGAACCTTCCCCTTTAGGGTTACTTTTTGGAGATGATAAGAATCAGGATGCGCGAGGATCGTGCTGATCGAAACAAGTTCGCCGGCAAACGAGACACAGACAAACAACAACGAAAGTAGCGAGGCGGAAAAAGAAAGTAGACACTTCTTCACCTTGCTTTTCATCCAAAATAAACAGCTTTGATAAGCGGGCGGCGCCGAGCGGGCCCCTGGCGGAGCGGAGGGCGGCACACCCGAGTCATCGGGGCTGCGACGGGGAAGCCGCCTGAGCACGTCAGGGTGGCTCGGCGACAGGACCGGCTCTTTCAAAGGGGGACAGGCAGCTTTTCTAAGAAGAAAACCAGCCAGTCCCCTTACACCACCTTTTCCACCACCGCCTGCAGCTTCTTCAGTCCCACCACCACATCCTTTCCGAGGTGCACGCGGATTGCCCGGCGGTTGCGCTTGCTCAAGCTGAGGAAGTCGCCGAGCGCCTGCGCGGCCTTGAGCACGCCGAACGTGTACGGCTCGCCAGGGATCGGCAGATCCTCCGCATCGTCGGACGTAATCTGGAGAAACACTCCCGTGTTCGGCCCGCCCTTGTGCAGTTGGCCGGTCGAATGGAGAAAGCGCGGCCCATAGCCCAGCGTCGTCGCCACCTTCTTCTTGTCACTTACCCGCAGCCGGATGGCCTGCAGTGCCTGATGCGATGCGTCGGTCCGCTCCACATAGGCATTCAGCGCCACGTAGTCGCCTGCCTGCACCCGCGCGAGGTGGGCCTTCAACGCCTGTTCCAGCGTCGCCGCGCCCTTGAGTACCTGGCGATTCGCAGCATCCCCGTAGATTTTGATTCCGGCGGCGGTCAGAATCGGCTCTTCCTCCGGCAGGCGGCCATTCTTTTTGTACTCATCCAGGAAATTCTTCGTGTAGTCCTTGCTCTCCTGGACATTGGGTTGATCGAACGCATTGATGCCCAGCAGCGAACCGGCGACCGCTGTGGCTATCTCCCACAGGAAAAACTCCTCGCCGAGGTTGATCAGCTCCGCCAGTTCGATGCGGACCACGGGGTGGCCGGCCCTCTCCAGCGCCGCCACCATGGCCTCCTGCGCCGCATCCGCGCCGGCCGTGTACCGGATGTACGCGAAGAGGCGATCCTTCCCGTACACCTCCGGCGGCCCCAGCGGCTCGTCGTCAATGGGCACGATGCCCTTCCCTTCCTTACCGGTGCTCTCGGCGATGAGCTGCTCCATCCATGCGCCGAGGTCCCAGATCGCCGGCGAGGTGACGAACGTAATCTTGTCCCGGCCCTGCTTGGCCAGTTCACCCATGACGACGCCAAGCACCACGCCTGGATTGTCCTCCGGCGGCACGCAGGAGTCGCAGCTATGGCGCATGCGCTCGGCGCGGTAGAGCAGGCGCTCGACGTTGATACCCATGATGGCGGCCGGGACGATGCCGAAGTTGGACAGCGCCGAATAGCGCCCCCCGATGTCCGGCACGCCCGGCAGGATGTCGCGGAACTTGTTCTCCTGCGCCATCTTCTCCAGCAGCGAGCCGGGGTCGGTGATGGCGATGAAGTTCTCGCCGGCGCGGTCGCCCTTGACCTGCCGCATGCGCTCGAAGAAGTACCGGTAGAAGACCAGCGGCTCAGTGGTGGTGCCGGACTTGCTGGCGACAATGCAGAGGGTCTTCGCCAGGTCCACCCGCTTCTCAAAGCTGCGCACCTGGGCCGGCACGGTACTGTCGAGCACGTGCAGCTCCGGATAGCCGGGCATAACGCCGAAGGTCATGCGGAAGACTTCAGGGCAAAGACTGCTCCCCCCCATCCCCAACAACAGCGCGTGCTTGAAGCCCGCCGCACGCACCGATTCGGCGACACCCTTGATGCGCGGCAGGTGGTGCACCTGCTGTTCCGTGATGTGCAACCAGCCCAGCGCGTTGCGGATGATCTTCTGGTGGACGGGGTCCGTGTGCCAGAGCGTGGGGTCCTTGGCCCAGAGCCGGAGGACGAAGCCTGTCTGCCGCAGCTCCTTGAGCTTGGCCTGCACGCCTTTGTCTAGCGCGCCCAAGGTGTAGGTCTGCCTGCTGAGCTTCGGACCGAGCAGCTCTTCCCGCTTGCGGCTGATGACGCTGATGAGCTGGCGGAGCCGCACGAGCGGATTCATAGTCGTCCCCTGCTTGTGTTTTCTATCGGGAGTGGAAAGGATATTCCAACGAGCGTGTCTTGTCCATCACCCTTGCTGTTGCGGAAACCAGTCTGCTAAGCTCACTCCGTCCACGCAGAGGTTCCTTCACGGAAGGAGGCAAATCCGATGGGCGAAGTGAATGAAGCCGCGGCTCCCGCAAGGCAGATCGAAGATCCGTCCGCGCTGAACGTCGATCCCGACAAGGGTGAGCGTCTCTACAAGTCGGCCGTCATCCATACCAAACAAGGGACGACCTATCGCATGGTGGCCAAGATGCTGCCCATCGCTAAACTGGACATCGTCCACTACGCCTGCGATCTTCTTCCCGACGGCACGCCGGAGGGCAAGCGGAGGGTCAACCGCATCCTGGCTGTTCTCCCCCAACGGTTCGATAGCGAAATCGACTACATCCAGAAAGTCGCCAAGGGGAACGGCGAAGAGGTGCAAGCGGTCTGGGTGCACGACATGACGGGCCTTCCAGACCTGAGCGCCCAGGCCAACAGCCTGGAAGAGTGGACGAAGAAGATGGCGGCGGAAATAAACAGGAAGCCGTCGTAGCTTCGCGGGGCCTGGCACCTGCGGCTTTGGGGTCCTGTCAGCGAGCCACCCTGACGTGCTCAGTCGGCTTCCCTGTCGCAGCCCCGCAGACTCAGGTGCGCCGCCTTCCGCTCCGCCAGGGGCCCGCTCGCTGCCACCCCTTAGCATCAGGGCACTTGGCGCCACCCGCTCCAACTCCGGCTTCTACACGAAGAGAAATTTCAAAAAGACATCGCCCTGGAGCGCTGCGTTTCCGCAGGAGCGGGGGTGATGACAAAGTCTAGTTTGCGGTGGGCGGCGCGGAGCGCTGTTTCGACTGCTTCCGGCGTCTTTCCGCGCGCGATCAGGAAGCCGAGATAGCGCGTCCCTTCCGGGAGCGGCACCAGCTCATCCCCTGGCTGTGCGGTGATCTCCAGATCTTCGATCCCCGGCACTTCCAACGCCTTCTCCCGCCCGCGGATTTCCTCCAGCATCCCGGCGCGGGGGATCGGCAACATCATGACGCCGGCGGCATTGCCTTCATGATCGAGCGACGGGATGTCCATACGCAAGGCATGGCTGAGAATCACTTCTTCCAGGGACATGCCGGCAGCGAAGCGGAGAGCCCGGGAGCACCGGCCGCCGATCGAGCGCGCGGCGATCTCGATGACCCACACGCCCCTATCGCTCACGCGCAGCTCGCCGTGCACCGGTCCCTCTCGGAGCCCAAGCGCCCGCGCCGCCAGCACCGAGCAGGACGCGATCTCCCGTTGAACGGCCGCCGGCAGCCGCGACGGCGTGACGTAGATCGTCTCTTCGAAGAACGGCCCATCCAGAGGGTCCGGCTTGTCAAACAGGGCCAGCACCCGCAGCTCGCCGTTGGTGAGCAGTCCCTCCAGCGCCACTTCACATCCCGGCACGAAGTCTTCCACCAGGATCTTGCCGGTCCCCTCTGCCAGCGTCTCCTGCCCCAGCTTCTTGAGCAGGGCCGCCACCCGGTGAAACGCCACCACGAATTCGTCGCGGTCGTTCGCGCGGATCACGCCGCAACTGGCGGACAAGCTGATCGGCTTCACCACGCACGGAAAAGCGATCTGATCGGCGAGGGTCACGGGATCGTCATCAACGGAAAACAGGGTGAAGCGTGGCACCGGCAGGCCCTGCCCGCGCAGGAGCTCCCGCATACGGTGTTTGTTGCGCGCCGCGGCCACGGCAGTCACGGGGTTGTGGGGCAGC
>DASQRT010000334.1:0-6745 GCA_035642795.1 Nitrospirales bacterium | reverse complement strand
CCTGCCCCTTGCTGAACAGCCAGGTCGACTTGTCCGCCATCGAACAGGTCTGGCAGGCAATACAGCGGTTGATGTTGAACACAAAGGCAAACTGCCACTTGGGATGCCGCTCCTCGTAGGGATACAGCATCTTGCGGCCTAACTGCCAGTTATAGACTTCCGGCATGTTCCTTCCTCCTATCGCAACCCTGGTTAGACCTTGATCTTGATGCTCTCCCCCTTGAGCCACTTGAGCATCCACTCGTTCTCCTGCGCCGGCGTGAACCCGGTCCGCACCGGCTCCCACGGGCCCCGCGCCCCAATCCCGCCGTCCTCCGCCTTCTGAATGCGGATGATCGTGGACTTCGGCGTCGTGTTCACCGCATGGTTATCCACCTCGAACCCGAACTTCAGCGCAAAGACGTGCTTCTTCTTTGCCGGCAGGCTATCCAACTGGTGCATCGGCATCAGCCAGCTCCGGGTCAGCGACTGCTGCGCCCCGTAGCGGAAGTTGCTCTGATAGCCCGTGTCCGCCGCGATCGCCCGCCCGTCCGGCCGCGTCTCATGCCCCTTCACCGACTTCGGCGTGGACACAAACGGCGCGTGCTTCATCATCGTCACCGTGTACGGATACGAGGGGTTGTATTTGCAGCGCACCATCAGCCGGCTCACCTTGTAGAACGGATCGCTCGGCTTCCACCCGCGGTACGGCCGGTCCGCCGGGTTCGCGTCGGCGTAAATGTAATCGCCGTCGTTGATGCCCCGGTCCTTCGCCGCCTGCGGGTTCACGTGCATCTGGTGCTCGCCCACCCCCGGCGTCCGCTTGTCCATCCGGTACGGGTCGCCGAAGTTGGACTCGAACATCTGGATCCAGTCATTGACCGACCACTGACTGTGCACCCGGTGCCGAGTCTTCGGAGTGATGCAGTAGAACTGATACCCCTTCTCCCACAACGGGTTCACGTGCCGCTTCGCTTCCGTCCACGGCAGCTTGGTGTGTCGTACGTGCCGATCGTCATGGTGCATGGCCGTGATCGGAATGCCGTAGTCATCCGGCCGCACGAACGGGTTGCTGCTGATGATGACGTTCGGCAAGTACGGCGTGCCCTCGGGGTCCTCCCGGGACACGATGAAGTTCTCGCCGTACTCGATCGCCTCGGGCAGCATGCAATAGTTCTCGAACCGCCCGGTGCGCGTCCACATGGGCTTCGACTCGTTGACGTGCTCCCAGAACGGGACGCGTGGATAGGTCCGCGTCATCACGAACCAGCCCTTCTCCGACTGGAGCAGCGTCTTCGCGTTGTAACCGTACAGCGTGCACGACGCGTCCAGGATCCGCTGCACGTACACTTCGACCTTGTTCTCGAGCACGAACTTCCAGAGGTCCAGAAACCGCTTGTCGCCGGTCATCTCCACCCACTTGGTCGCCACGGCCACGTAGCAGTCCAGGTCGTTGCGGGTGTCGTACAGCGGCCGGATCCCGCCCTTCCACACCTGCACCCACGGGTTCGAGCAGGTCGCCGTCATGTCCGGATAGGTGAACTCCATCCAGGAGTTGATCGCGAAGGCGCCGTCCGCGTAGTTCACGCCGGACGTCATCTCCAGGTCCTGGACTACGATCATCTCCACGTTCGGGTCCACGTTCTTGACCATGTCGTAGTGATACTTCGCGTTGTTCAAGAGATTAACGTTCATGGACCACAAGACCTTGGACGGCCCCGGCATGTGCGTCTTGCCCGTGAACACCTTGCGCCCATACTTCGGCGTGTTCACGATCAGCGCGCGGTCCCCGTGGTTCCAGTACGCCGGCTCCTCGCCGTAGGCGTAGTACTTGGTCCGGACTTCCTTACCATGCGCCTTGGGGTCCAGCTCCAGGTCGAAGGCGTCCTCCGCGCCCCAGGCCCCGATGCCGCCGCCGGACCACGGCGTTCCTTGCGGGATACCGGTCTTGTAGTTGCCCGACCAGTTATGCCGGCCAGTCCCGAACTTGCCCTGGTTGCCGGTGAGGATCGTGATCATCGCCGCGCCGCGGCCGTTGGTCGTCCGATGGAACCAGTGGTTCACCCCTTCGCCGGAGTGGATCGCCATCGGCTTGATGGTCCCGCAGTCACGCGCCCAGCGCACGATCAGGTCCTTCGGCGACTGGCAGATCGCGTGCGTCGTGTCCAGATCGAAGTCCTGCACGTGGATCTTGTACATCTGGAACACCGGCATCACGTCCGTTTCTCTGCCGTCCAGCAGCTTCACCCTATACGTGCCTTCCAGCGCCGGATCGATCCCGGCCTTCGTCATGTTCACTCCGACCATCTCGCGGTTCATCGGCACCGGCTTGTTCTTCGCCGCGTCCCACACCATGAAGTCGCCCAGTCGCTCCCGGTACTCCTGCTTGATCGCCTGGACATACTTCGAGTAGCCGTGGGTCAAGTCGAACAACTGGTAGTCCTTGATCACGTCCCGCGGGTCGAGATACTGCAGCGTGTCCGTGCGGACCAGGATCGGACTGTCCGTGTACTGCTTGCAGAAGTCCGCATCGTACAGGTTCTCGTCCATCAGGATCTTGATGACCCCCAGGAAGAGGGACGCATCCGACGCAGGCCGGATGGGAATCCAGTAGTCCGCCTTCGTCGCGGGCGGGCTGTACTCCGGCACGATGACCACGATGCGGCCGCCGCGCTCCATGCACTCAATGAACCAGTGCGCCTCCGGCATCTTGTGCTCGACTAAGTTCTTGCCCCAGCTCACGTGCAGTTTTGAGAACCGCATGTCGGGGTGGTCGATGTCCGAAGTCTGGGTGCCGTTCCAGAAAGGATCGTCCGGGGGCTGGTCGCCATGCCACGTGTAGCTCGACCACGTCCGGCCGCCCACCGCCTTGTCCGGCCCCACCTTGCGGACATAGGCGTCGAGCATCGCCAGGTTCGAGTTGGACATGCGGCCGAACCCGATCTTGCCGATCAAGCCCAGCAGCGCCATGCCTGGCCGGTACTTGAAGGTTCGCGTACCGCCGCCCTTCATGGACTCGATCATCTCCGGCGGATATCCCTGCTCGCGCAGGCGCCGCGCGCCCGCCTCGCCCGAATACCGTTCGGCGATCTTGATCTGCGCCTTGGCTAGGTACGTGCCCATCGTGTCCCAGGACACCCGCAGCATGTCGTCTTCGCCGCGGCTGGTGAACCGATATTTGGCCTTCACCTCCGGACTCAGCTCCGGACAGCCATCGTCCACCCAGGCCTTCCACTGCTTGCGCAGCATCGGGCCCTTCAATCTGTACGGGCCATACACACGACGATGGAAGGTGTAGCCCTTCAGGCACATCCGCGCGTTCCATGCAAACGTGCCGCGGTTGCCGTACAGGTCCTCATAGGTCTGGTGATCGTAGTTCTGCTCCACCCGCATCACCACCCCGTTACGCACAAACGCGCGCACGCGGCAGCCGTGCGTATCGTTGGGCGTGCAGATGTAAGTGAAGGAAGAGTCGTAACGGTACTGGTCGTGATAGACGCGCTCCCAGGACCGGTCCGGATACTCGCCGAGGGGGTTCCCCACCTCGACGACCGGTTGCAGCGCGGTCAAGGCCAGGGCCTTGTCCGCGATCGCCAGCACCGCGATGGTGCCCGCGCTCGCTTTCATGAATTGCCGTCTGGTTAAGAACATTGGCTAACCTCCTGCGTTAAAATGACTCGTGCACTCTGTGCAACGCGCCACTCCGTCAGTTGGCGCGTGTGAATTCTCGAAAAAACTCCCACCTCCTTTCTGTCCTTCTCGCTCATGAGTTACCTTCAGACGCACTCCGTTTAGCACAAACTACTCGCCTAGCCCATTTTAGGTAATCAATTCGTGTGCCTATTGCCTATATATGTTAGCCTGCAAGTGTATAAACTCATAAGTTGATGACATTCCGTTAAAAAAATAGACCTGTGCTGCCTTGAACAAGACCAGCTTTGAAGAAGGTCAAGATGGCGACTGCACATCTGCGCTTGCAGTTCCATCGAATCGAAGTCTTGAAGTTGCTGATTTCATGTAAGAAAAGTTGCATCGTTGAACAAACTTGCACCCGGTCAAACATGCGAATTTGCCGGTTTGGAGTGGCCTGTTCCGCTAATTGGAAGAGTGAATGTTACGTGATCAGGACATGTTGAAGGGGGTGGAGCTCTCTCAGCGAACCTGTTGCCTGGATGCAGCGCCTTGGGGGACCAGGCCGCTCCACCATGGTAACGGGCGTTACTACCTAGGTGAGATGTATGATCTAGGAGTCTTTTTTAAGGTAGCGTTTCAAGATCTGCTGGAAATGTTGTCGAGGGATCCCACTGTCCTGGGCCGCCCTGGTGACGTTCCCGCCGTGTGTGGCCAGTTTGCTTTTGATGTACCGAATCGTAAAGGCTTCCAGCACTTTTTGCTTGGCCTCAGAATAGGGCAAGTGCAGATACTCCTCGCCCGGCTTCGAAAGAGGGACGGTCTGCTCTCCTGAGACGGCCGGAAGGAGCGAGGACAATTCTTTCGACGAGAGGCGTTCACCCGTGCAAAGCATCACGGCCCGTTCAATGACGTTGCGCAGCTCCCGGATATTTCCCGGCCACTTGTAGGCCACAAGGTCGGTCACCGCTGAGGGGTGCAGATCAGTTACGGGTTTCCCAAACTCCCGGGCGAATTGAGTCAGGAAATGGCGCGCTAACAAGGGAATGTCCTCCGCCCGGTCCCGCAAGGGCGGCACCCGCACGGTCACGACATTGAGCCGGTAGAAAAGATCCTTGCGAAACTCTCCCCGACTGACACGCTCCTCGAGATTCTGATTGGTCGCCGCAATGAACCGCACGTCGATCTTCTTGGACCGCGTCCCGCCGACCGGGCGCACCTCGCCATCCTCGATCACGCGTAACAGCTTGGCCTGGAGCGACAGCGGCAGGTCAGCGATCTCGTCCAAGAACACGCTGCCGCCGTCAGCCAATTCCAGGAGACCTACCTTATCCGCGATGGCGCTCGTGAAGGCCCCTTTGACATGTCCGAAGAGCTCGCTCTCGATCAGCCCTTCTGGGAACCGCGTGCAATCTACCACCTGATACGGCTGCTCGCGTTCGGGGCTCAGATTGTGAATGGCGCGGGCCAGCAACTCCTTGCCGGTGCCGGTTTCTCCCACGATCAACGCCGTCGAGCGAATGGGGGCGACTTCCTGAACCAAGCGCAACAAGGCTTGAAATGCAGGACTGACGCCGATCAGGGTCTCGAAGCCTTCCGGTTGAATGGCCATGCGCCGGAGGGCCCAGTTCTGGTGCAGAATCTCGGACATGCGCATCGCCCGGTGAATGCGGGCGGCGAGCACCTTGGAATTGAAGGGCTTGGTGATGTAATCGAAAGCGCCGTGGCGGATCGTTTCGACGGCCGTATCGATCGAATTCAGGCCGCTGATCATGATGACCGGAATGGATTGGTTGAGGCCTTGTAGTCGCTTCAGGAACTCGATGCCGCCGATGCCCGGCATCCGCACATCGGCCAGGATCAGATGGACCTCCTTCTCCTCCAGCGCCTTGAGCGCCCCTTCGGCCCGGGCGACGACCGTGAAATCGAACTCCCGGTTTTCATCGTCAGCCAGCTCCTGCTCCAGCGAACGGAGGAGAATTTCGGCGTCGGCCGCCTCATCGTCCACCAGGAGGATATGGAAAGCCTGACGTTTGTCTTCCGTCACGAGCCGGCCCTTTCTTGCCCCACCGGCACCCCGGCGAGCTCCCCGTACAGAGGGAGGGTAAAGAAGAACGTGCTCCCCTTGCCCGGCTCCGACTCAACCCACACCCGTCCATTGTAAAGCTCGATGATCTTCTTCACGATGGCCAACCCGATCCCGGTTCCCTGCACATCTTAGTGGCCCAGGCGCTCGAACGGTTCGAAGATCCGCTCCCGGTCAGATGAAGGAATACCAATGCCGTTGTCCCGGACGAACAGCACAGTCTCGTTCGTCCGCTTCACCACACAGATCTCCACCTCCGGAGGGCGCCCATCAGCGGAGAACCGCAGCGCGTTTCGGACCAGGTTGTCCAGTACTTGAAAGAGGTGAACGTGGTTGCAAGCCAGTTTCGGAAACCAGTCCGCCACACGCACGCGTGCGCCCAGCCGTTCGATAAGCCCCTCGCAGCCCTTGACGACATCACGGGCCACATCAGCCGGATCGACAGCCTCGACCACTTCGGGAACGGTCCCGATGCGAGCTAACTTCAGAACCTCTTCGATCCTGTTCATCAGTTGCTGGCCGGTTTCCCGAATCCAGCTCAAGTAACGGTCTGCTCGCTCATCGAACTGACCTTTGTAATCTATGTGGAGCAACGAAGCGAGCTCGGCCATCCGCCGCGCCGGCCCTTTCAGGTCGTGCGCCATGTTCCCTGCGTAGTGCTCCAATTCCTCCAGACGATTCTGCAACCCCGCGCCCCGTTGCTGGGCGGCCTCGTAGAGGCGCGCGTTCAGGATGGCAATGGCCGCCTGGTTAGCGAACTGTTGGGCCAAGCGCACATCCAGGTCCGTGAATATCCGCTTCTCTCGCGTGGGCGCGAGAGCCAAGACTCCGAAGGCTCCTTTCGGGCCTAACAACGGTAAGACGAGGAGGCTCTTTCCCCCCAAGCGGTCCCGTATTTGCGACACCACCTCGGGCCTGGCCTCCAGATCATCCACGACTTGGGGACTCCCCGTGGTCAGGGCCTTGAATGAGATCGGTGTTTCCTCTCGAATCAAGACTGACCGGCAGAGCAGGTCGTGCCAGTGACCCGATGCCGCACCCACCTTCCAG
>DASQRT010000333.1:0-7078 GCA_035642795.1 Nitrospirales bacterium | reverse complement strand
TAAACCGCGACCCTTCGCCGACTTTGCTTTGGACTTCAATCCGCCCATGGTGGGCTACGGCGATCCACTTGCAGATCGAGAGGCCCAGGCCGGTGCCTTTCTGGACATGCGCCCGGGCGGCGTCCGTGCGGTAGAACCGATCGAAGATCCGCCTCTGCTCTTCAGGGGGAATTCCGATCCCCTGGTCCGTCACTGCAAGCCGGGCCGTCGCGCCTTCGCACCCCAAGGCGATTTCCACCTTCCCTCCCGGTCTCGAATACTTCACGGCATTGTCCACCAGGTTCAGGAGCAGCTCCCGCAGGCGCAACTCGTCGCCCTGTACGATCGCCGGTACGACGGTCCCCACCGTGACCTGCACCCCGTGCTCCTGCCCCAGCACTGCCGCCTGCCGCTGGATGTCCTCGACCAGCACATCGAGTCTCACCGGGAGTGACTCGATGGCGACTTCGCCCAGATCTGCGCGCGAGAGGAACAGCAGTTCGTCCACGATCTGGGTCATACGATCGATCTCCTCCAGCGTGCTCTCCAGCACCAGCTTGTAGTCCTCAGCCGGTCGTGGCCGCCGCAGGGCCAGCTCGGCTTCTCCCTTGATGACGGTGAGAGGCGTGCGTAGCTCGTGGGAGGCATCCGCGCTGAACTGGCGCACCTGCCGGAACGACGCCTCCAGGCGGGCGATCATCTCGTTGAAGATCGCCGCCAGCCGGCCGACCTCATCCGACGAGGAAGGGACCGCGAGGCGCTGGGTCAGGTCCCCGGCCGCGATCCGCTGAGCCGCCTGGGCGATAGCCTCCACCGGTCGCAGCGCGCGGTCCGCGAGGAACCAGCCTCCGCCCAGCGAGGCTGCCAGGGCGATCGGAGCCGAGACGAGCAGGACCAGCACCAGCCGGTGAAGCATCTCCTCAATTGGCTGCAAGGACGTGCCGACCTGCACGATGTTCACCAGCACCCCGTTCTGCCAGATCGGCACCGACAGCAGCCGGAACGACGAGCCGTCTTGGAATCGCGCGGATTCGAACGTCGCCCGGCCGTTCAGCGCCGATGCCAGGGCTGTCGGACTGAGGGGGATGTCCTGACGCCCCAGATTCGGGGATTGGATGGTGATCTTGCCGACCGGGCTGAAGATCTGAAAGGTTTTGTCCAGGACCGCGAGCTCGGGAAACTCCGCGGCGAGTTCCTCGAACGGGAGAAACGGGCCGACCCGATGCTGCTCCACTGCACGCACCGCCACGGCAGCGGCTTCTTCCAGTGACCGGTCGATCTGGTCTCGGAGCCCTCGGGACAGGACCGCATAGAGCGCACCGCCAAAGATGACCAGGACGAGGGCCAGCGCGGTCCCGTACCAGAGCGTGAGACGGACCCGTAGGGGCATGATTACTATCTCACCCTCCCACCCCAGGCGCGCCAAGACGCGCCCCTTCCCGTTACTCAGCTTTCAACACGTATCCACTACCGCGCACAGTGTGAATCAGCTTGCGGTCCTGCCCGCGGTCGATCTTGTTGCGCAGGTAGTTGACGTACACGTCAATGACGTTGGTGAACGTGTCGAAGTCCTGGTTCCAGACGTGCTCGGCGATCATCGGCCGGGTCAGCACGCGGCCGGCGTTGCGCATCAGGTATTCCAGGAGGGCATATTCCTTGGCCGTCAGCTCGATGCGTCGTCCTCCGCGGGTCACCTCGCGGGTGGCCGGATTCAGGACGAGATCGTCCACTTGCAGCAGGCCAGCCGCCTCGCCGCTGCCGCGTCGAAGCAGGGCGCGCACGCGGGCCAGCAGTTCCTCAATCGCAAAGGGTTTCGTCAGATAATCGTCGGCGCCGGCATCCAGCCCTTTCACCTTCTGGTTGACCTGCGACTGCGCCGTGAGGATCAGCACGGGCACGGAGATCTGGTCCTTGCGAAGTGTCTTGAGCACCTCGAGCCCGGGAAGCCCCGGCAGCATGAGGTCCAGGATCACCAGGTCGTAACACTCGCCGCTGGCCAGCTCGATCCCTTTGGCGCCGTCGGCGCAGACATCCACGGCGTAGCTTTCCTCCTCCAGCGCCCGCCGGATGAAAGAGGCCACCTTGGCCTCGTCCTCAATGACCAGGATCCGCATAGTGATGACTATGGGAGAAATTATAGCAGGCCTGCGGGAAGCCTCTTAAAGGGCGCTGGCGTGATCGTGATAGATATAGAGCGGCGCGTCGTCCTCAATCAGCCTGGTCTCGCTGGCCAAGCGGGCCTGCAGGTGTTTCGGCATCGCCATCTGGGCAATGCAGACCTCCCCGCTCAAGTACTTGAGATCGCCCTGGATTCGCCGGGCGATTATCTTGTCATAGTCGGCAGCCGAGTACGCCCGTGGATTGATCCCCTTCGACGCCATCTGGAAGCCCCAAGGCAGGCCGAAGCAGGGGACATTCGCTATATAAGGGCACACGACAGGAAAGGCGGTCAGCAACGTCCGGTAGACCGCGCTGAAATTCAGCAGATCGTGAGGCGCGACTGTGCCTGACTGGAGCGCGATTGTCCCCTGCGGCGAGAGCCGCCGGCTCACCAACCGGTAGAACTCCCGCGTGTAGAGCCGGTAGCATGGTCCCTCTTCGATGGGGTCAGACAGGTCGATGATGATGACGTCGAAGACCTGGTCGTGCGTCTCAAGCCACCGGCGGGCATCCTCGAAGGCCAGCTCGGTACGCGGGTCGTCGAACGCGCCGGCATGGAACTCCGTGAGCATCGCGCGGGAGACCTCGACGACCTCGCGGTCGATGTCCACCATCAGCGCCCGCTCGACCGAGCGGTGCCGGAGGACCTCGCGGAGCGTGGCCCCCTCCCCCCCGCCGATGACCATCACCCGCTTGGGGTCGGGATGCACCAGCATGGCCGGGTGGACGAGCACTTCGTGATAGATGAACTCGTCCGCCTGGGTGGACTGGACCTTGCCGTCAAGGATCAGCGCCCGGCCATAGTCACCCAACTCGACGATCTCGATGTGTTGGAAAGGAGTCTTTTTTGAAAAGAGGCTGGTCTTTATTTCGTGGACATGCTCCTCGCTAGGCCCCAGCCGCTCATGAAACCACTTGGAGTTCTTTGGGGCGTCCATAGGCAAAAACCTCCTTCGCCACTTTGGTGACCTTGGCGGAAGCCACCTTGGCTGGCTTGGAGTCCGGAATCAGCCCGCGCTTGAGTTCGATGAGCGACGGTTGACGGGACTGGAATTTCTCCACGAGGTATTGGGCCGCGACTTCAGGGGTGAGAGTCTCTCCGCAGGTGAAGATGTCCACCGCAGCATACCCGTGTTCGGGCCAGGTATGGATCGCGACGTGGGATTCGGCGATGACGACGACGCCGCTGATGCCGAAGGGACTGAACTGATGGAAGTGGGTGCCGACGATGGTGGCCTTCGCAATCTTGGCTGCGGCGACCATGATTTCTTCCACTCTCTTTACATCATTAAGAAGTTTGGGGTTGCAACCGTTCAACTCGAGCACCAAGTGACGACCTAGTGCGTGCAATTCATTTGCCCCCTTTCGCTGTGGGTTGTAGAGAGAGTGGCCAATTTATCGTCTATCGCACCTCCCCTTCGGGACACTGCTGGGAAAGACCATGACACCCGAAAATTGTGTGTGAATATAGCTGAACTCTTCCAATTGTCAATAAATTTTTTTAGTCGGCCTCCTTTCCCTCCCGCCCGGCTCCTGCCTCCACCCGTGCCTTGACTGCCTTCCGGTCAGCGGATAAGATGACGACGCGCTCATCGAAGTCGCGTTGCCGTTACGTACAGTGAGGGTTTCTCCCGCATCCATGATCCAGGTCGAGCATCTGACCAAGCTCTTCGGTCCCAAGGCTGCCATCGCCGACGTGAGCTTCTCCGTAGAAAAAGGAGAAGTGCTGGCCTTTCTGGGCCCCAACGGGGCCGGCAAGACCACCACGATGCGGATCCTGACGGCCTCCCTACCGGCCACGTCCGGCTACGCGAAGATCGCCGGCTACGACTGCCTCGACCAGCCCAAGGAGGTCAAACGCCTGATCGGCTATCTGCCGGAAGTCCCGCCGCTCTACACCGAGATGACGGTCACCGAGTACCTGACCTTCGTCGGGCGGATCAAGGGCATCGAGTTGGAACGCCTGCCAGTGGCCCTTGACCAGGTCGTGGAGCGGATGTCGCTGGGCGAGGTGCGGGGCCGGTTGATCGCCAACCTCTCCCGCGGCTTCCAGCAGCGGGTCGGGCTGGCCCAGGCCCTCATCCACGACCCGCCGGTCCTCATCCTGGACGAGCCGACGGTCGGGCTCGACCCCAAGCAGATCATCGAAATCCGGCAGCTGATCCGCGAGCTAGCGGGCTCACGTACCATCATCCTGAGCACCCACATCCTGCCCGAAGCCACGGCGGTCGCCAAGCGCGTGGTCATCATCAACGACGGCCGGATCGTGGCGGAGGACACTCAGGAACAGCTATCGGCCCGTCTCCGCCGCTCCGAGAAGGTGAGCCTTACCCTCAAGCGCCCCACGCCCGATGTGCAGGAACGCCTCCTGGCCCTCCCCGGCGTGCTCTCGGTGCATCCGGAAAGCACGAACACCTTCTTGGTCGAGGCGGAGCTCGGGTGTGACCTGCGCGAAGACCTTAGCCGCGTTGCTGTCCAGAACGATTGGGGCCTCGTGGAGCTTAAGCTCGTGGCCATGACGCTGGAGGACGTGTTCCTGCGCCTGACCCAGCATGAGGAGGGCGTGGAGGCTCAGCCATGAGCCCCGTCGGCGCCATCGTCCGCAAGGAACTCCGCTCGTATTTCGTCTCGCCGGTCGCCTACGTGGTCGCCACCGTCTTTCTCCTCCTGACCGGCCTACTGTCGTTCCTGGCCATCGCGACCGCCAGCAACCGCAGCATGCAGATGCTGCGCGTGCAGGGGAACCTGCCGGAGTTGAACCTCAATGAATTCGTCTTCCGACCCGTGTTCTACAACATGGCCGTCATCTTGCTCCTGGTCGTGCCAATCCTGACCATGCGCCTGTTCGCCGAGGAGAAGAAGCTCAAGACGATGGAGCTACTCGTGACTTCGCCGGTCACGATCACCGACATCGTCGTGGGGAAGTTCGTGGCGGCCCTGACGGTCTTCGCCGGCATGCTGGCGCTGAGCGCGGTCGCCCCGGTCGCCTTGGCCCCCTTCGCCGAATTCCGCTGGTCCCCCATCCTGACCGCGTACCTGGGCGTCCTGCTCATGGGTGGGCTGTTCCTGAGCGCGGGCTTGCTGGGGTCGAGCCTGACGGAAAACCAGATCATCGCCGTGATCCTGAGTTTCGGCGTTCTGCTCCTGTTCTGGCTCTTCGGCTGGGCCGGGCAAGTGTTCGCCGACACCGTCTTCGGCAAGGTCCTGACCTACCTCTCCCCGCTCGATCACTTCGAGCAGCTCGTCAACGGACTGGTGGAGACGAAGGACCTAGTCTATTTCGTCGCCGGCATCGTCTTCACCCTCTTCCTGACACACCGGGTGATCGAATCGCAGCGATGGCGGTGATGAACAATCGGCTGACGTTCCTGCTGGGAGTTCTGGGAGGCGTCCTGGCCGGCACCGGGGTGGTCATCTATGTGCTCGCTCCAGAACGCACCACGCTCATCGCCACAGTGGAGGGCTTGGCGGCGACCTGCCTGACCGTTTTCCTCATCACGCACTTCGAGCTGTTCCGGGAGTTCTCGACGCGCCGGGCGACGCGACTGGGTCTCAACAGCGTCCTGATGGTCATCCTGATGGGGACTATCCTCGGGATCCTTAACTTCCTGGCCGCGCGCCACAGCGTCCGCTGGGATTTCTCGGAGACGAAGCGCTTCACCCTCGCCCCGCAGACGGCCCGTCTGCTCCGAGACCTCCCCCGAGAGGTCAAGGTGACTGTCTTCACAAGCGATCAGAGCCCGGTCCGCCCGGCATATCGCGACCTCATCGAAAGCTATCGGGCTCACACCACCAAGCTCACGGTAGAGTTCGTGGACCCGGAAAAGAAGCCGGGGGTCGCCCGGCGATATGGCATCGCCCGGCCTGACACGGCCGTCCTCGAGAGCGGCAAACAGGAGACGCGAATCACCGCTGCCTCCGAGCAGGAGCTGACCAACGCCCTCATCCGCGTGACCAAGGACGAGAAAAAGGCCGTCTATTTCCTGACCGGGCACGCGGAGCATTTGCTGGAGGTCGGGAGCAAGGAAGGCTATTCCTTCTTGAAAGAGGCCTTGGAGCGGCAAGGGTACATCGTCCGGTCGCTCTCGCTCTACGAGTCTAAAACGATTCCCAAGAACGCGTCGGTGCTGGTGCTGGGCGGGCCCCAGAAGCCGGTGTCCCCGGAGGAGCAACTCCTCCTCGCCGACTACGTCCGGACCGGCGGCCGGCTCCTTGTGCTGTTGGACCCGGGCTCCCGCGCCGGCCTGGACAGCACCCTGGCGGCGTGGGGCCTACAGGCGGACAATCGGACCGTCCTGGACACCCAAACCGTCCTCGGCGGCGATCTGACGATGCCAGTGGTGAACACCTACGGCACTCACGAGATCACCCAGGACCTGAGCCAGGTCTTCACCATGTTTCCCCACGCCCGCCCGGTCAGCTTCCTCGACAGCAAGGGCAACGAGTGGGTGTTCAATCCCCTGGCCAAGTCCAGTCCCCGCAGTTGGGCCACCCCCGACACCCCTTCCGATAGAATGACCCAAGTGCGGGATTTCAATCCGCAGAAGGACACGCAGGGACCGCTGACCCTGGCCGCCTTGGTTGTCGCCCGGGCCAGTCCTTCGGAGAACACCCGGCAACCGGCGGTCCTGCTCGTCGGCGATTCGGACTTCGCCAGCAATGCGTTCCTGGACTTCTCCGGCAACACCGACTTCATTCTCCACGCTGTAGCCTGGCTGGCTGGAGAGAAGGACCTGGTCACGATCGCGCCGAAGGACACGCGGCTCGGAACGCTGCTGCTCACGGCGGCCCAATCCAACGCGCTGTTCGCGCTGCAAGTCCTGGGGCTCCCAGGATCCTCTTTGCTCGCCGGGTTCGCCGTCTGGCGCCGCCGTCGCCGTCTTTAATCTCATCGCATGTCCCGCGCAGTCTTGGCTCTGCTGATCGTGGCCCTCGGCTT
>DASQRT010000332.1:0-5787 GCA_035642795.1 Nitrospirales bacterium | reverse complement strand
GTTCGGATGCGGGTCGAAGGACATCAGGCTGACGTCGCCGGTCTGCGGATTCTCCATGTCCCCGAGGACGTGACCGGCCACGTCGTCGTCCATGAAAGCCGGATTGCGGAAGGTGATCAGCCGACCTTTGATCTCGCCCGTAAAGTCGCCGCGAAGGAGAAATTCCACTGGGCCGACCGCCGCGAAAGTGATCCGGCCGGCGAACCGTCCCGGGGTGCGGTTGTCCAGAAACCCTTCCTGGACCCACCGCCCGTTGCTGAACTTCTGCGCCACCCGTTTGTCAGTCCGGGATGAGCTGCCACTCGTCCTTCTCGATCCAGACCCATTTGCCCGTTTGGAGCTTCTTCACGTCTTCCTTCTCAAATAGCTTCATGTACCGTTCGATGCGCTCCGGCTCGTCGATCCGGTCCTGCTGCATCACCCCGTTGGGGAGCTTGAATTTCCTCAAGAGCACCGGCATGTGCGAAAACCTCCTTCGGCCAAAGACTTGAGCTTTCTTCAGTTTGTCAACGCGATTCGCAGACTACCCAAGGGAGCTCGCTGGTGTCAAGTTGAAAGCCTGGCTTTAGCGGAACGATCCCGCTTATAATACCCCTCTGTCAGGACCACCACCGGGGAGACGCGCCATGCCGCTATACGAGTACCACTGCGAAGGATGCGGGCGGGATTTCGAGGAACAGCAGTCGCTGAATTTCAATCCGGCCGATACGGAATGCCTCTATTGCAACCAGAAGAGGGCGATCCGGAAGATCTCGGCGGTGTCCATGTCCATCAAAGGCCCGACCAGAAAGCCCAGGACTTCGGACATCAAGGCCGAGCAAGGGATGAAGAAGGCCCAGGAAGTCCTGAGCAAGCTGCCGCCGGGCTGGGGCAAACGGGGCGACACCACTCCCAACGTTGACTGATCGGTCTCAGGCAACGGTCATGTTGACCACCCGTAGACCGTCTGATACCATGGCACTCTAGCCTCACATCCGAAACAACTTAGTGGGGGTATCATCCATGGACACGAAAGTCTCGACTGTGCTCGTCATTTTCGCCATGGCGTTGGGCCTAACCTTCGGATTCATTCCAACAGCCTCTGCCGATGTCAACATCCCAGGGATGGGCTCCGGCGCTTACGATGTGCCGTCAGTGGGCGGGCCCGGCGACTCCGTCGACAAGGCGCCCGTCTGCGACAACCGCGCCCGGCCCAAGATCATGAAGATCGAGCCGGACCCCATGAAACCGGGGGACAAGATCACGATCAAGGGTGAGAACTTCGGCACGAAGGAGTGTTTCCACGGCGTCTCCTTCGGGGGCGTGGCGGACAGCACCAAGATCTCCTTCAAGTACGTGAATGAGATGACCGTCGAGGCGACGGTGCCGGCGATCAAGCCCGGCCTGAGCCGAGTCAACGTGGTCACCAGCGGCGGCAGCTCGCAGGCCATCGTGCTGATCCAAGCCAAATAACCGGCCCGACCGAGAGGGGCTTCCACCGCTTTTTCGTTACGTTTTCCCGCGTTTCCTCCTCGTAGCACCCCCTCGACTTGCTCGTAACCCTGTGATACCCTGCGAACCTTTGAAGGCAATCAAAACGTATGCTTAAGAGAATCCTCATCGCCAACCGCGGCGAGATCGCCATGCGCATCATCCGCGCCTGCCGGGAACTTGGGATCCGGACCGTCGCGATATACGCGGAGTGCGACGCCACTGCCATCTACGTGAAGAAGGCCGACGAGGCGCACCTCGTCGGTCCCGGCCCAGTACAAGGATTCCTCGACATGCAGGCCATCGTGGACCTGGCCAAACGCTCCGGCGCGGACGGGATCCATCCAGGGTACGGTTTCCTGTCCGAAAACGCCGACTTCGCGAAACTTTGCGAGGACTCTGGCATCACCTTCATCGGGCCGTCCCCGGAACCCATCCGCCTGATGGGCAACAAGGTGCAGGCCCGCGAGATCGCCCGGAAGGCCGGGGTGCCGATCGTGCCGGGGACCGAGAAGAGTGTCACCAATCCAACGGCGGCGCTCAGCTTCGCTGCGCGGATGGGCTATCCCCTGATGGTCAAGGCCTCCATGGGAGGCGGCGGGCGCGGGCTGCACGTGGTCCGCAACGATCAGGAGCTGCTGACTCAAATGGAAACGGCCCGCCGCGAAGCCCTCTCGTCGTTTGGGAACGGCGAGATTTTCCTGGAGCAGTACATCGAGCGGCCGCACCACATCGAGTTCCAGATCCTCGCCGACAAGCACGGGAACGTCATCCACCTCGGCGAGCGGGACTGCTCGATCCAGCGCCGGCACCAGAAGCTGATCGAGATCGCGCCCTCGCTGGTCCTCGATAAAGAACTGCGGGCACGTATGGGCGAGGCCGCCATCGCCGTAGCCAAGGCGGTGAACTACGACAACGCCGGCACGGTGGAGTTCATCCTGGACCAGAACCGAAATTTCTACTTCATCGAGATGAACACCCGCATTCAGGTCGAGCACACGATCACCGAGCAGATCACCGCGATCGACCTGGTGCGCTCGCAGATCGAGATCGCCGCAGGCAGCCCCCTGGAATTCTGCCAGGAAGACGTGACCCTGCAGGGGTACGCCATCCAATGCCGGATCAACGCCGAGGATCCGCAGAACAACTTCCGTCCATGCACCGGCACCGTGACGGCCTATTTCTCGCCAGGCGGCATCGGCGTACGCATCGACGGCATGGCGTACAAGGACTACACGATCCCTCCCTACTACGACGCCCTCCTGGCCAAGCTGGTCGTGCGGGGACGGACCTGGGAGGAGACGGTGAGCCGGGCCCACCGCTCGCTGGAGGAATTTGTGCTCCGGGGCGTGAAGACCACGATCCCCTTCATGAAGCGGATCATGGAGGACCCGGACTTCCAGGCGGGCCGGTTCGACACCAGCTATCTCGAAACGCACCCGGAGGTCTTCAATTACGACGACTACACGGACCCCGAGGATTTGGTCGTCGCCATCTCGACCGCCATCGTGGCCTACGAAGGACTGTAGCGCGTGAAGAAATCCCCGAAAAGCTCAGCCCGATTGAACCGCACGCGAGCGACGGCTCGGCCACGAAGCCCCGCCGTCAAGACGTCCAAGACTGCCAGGCCTGCGCCGCTCGAACTTGAGGCCGCGCCCGCCAAGCAGGTGCTCCTGACGGACGTGGCGCTGCGCGACGGGCACCAGTCCCTGCTGGCTACGCGCATGAGGACCGAGGACATGCTGGAGGTCGCCGACCGTCTCGACAAGGTCGGCTTCTGGTCGCTGGAGGTCTGGGGCGGGGCCACCTTCGACACCTGTCTGCGCTTTCTCAAGGAGGACCCCTGGGAGCGTCTGCGCGCGCTTAAGCGCGTCATGCCCAATACGCGACTCCAGATGCTGCTGCGCGGGCAGAATCTGGTGGGCTATCGCCACTACCCCGACGACGTGGTGAACGCCTTCGTCGAGCGGGCCGCCGCCAACGGCGTAGACGTCTTCCGTATCTTTGACGCCCTAAACGACATCCGCAACATGGAAGCCTCCATCGCCGCGGTCCGCCGCGTGAACAAGCACGTGGAGGCCGCGATCTGCTACTCCACCAGTCCGGTGCACAGCATCGACCGGTTCATCGACCTGGCCAAACGCATGGAGGATATCGGCACCGACACCCTCTGCATCAAGGACATGGCGGGGCTGCTGGCGCCGATGGACGCGTACAAGCTCATCCGCGGCCTCAAAGCGGCGGTCAGCGTGCCGATCCACCTCCACAGCCACTACACGTCAGGCATGGCCTCGACCAGCGCCCTGATGGCGATCTTCGGCGGCCTCGACATGCTCGATACCGCGCTTTCCCCGCTTTCCGGCGGCACTTCTCACCCGCCGACCGAGACCTCCGTCGCCCTGCTCCGCGGGACGCCCTACGACACGCGCCTCGATTTGCAGACACTGCCCCCGATCGCCGAGGTCCTGCGCATGGCCCGAAAGAAGTACCACCAGTTCGAGAGCGACTTTGCCGGCGTGGACTCCGAAATCCTGATCTCCCAGATCCCCGGCGGCATGCTGTCGAACCTGGCCGCGCAGCTCACCGAGCAGAACGCGTTGGACAAGATGAAGGCCGTGCTCGAGGAGGTCCCCCGCGTGCGCGAGGACTTCGGCTACCCGCCGCTGGTGACGCCGACGAGCCAGATTGTGGGCACGCAAGCGACTCTGAACGTGCTGACCGGCGAGCGCTACAAGGTGGTCACGACCGAAACGCGGAATTACCTCAAAGGCCTCTACGGCAGGCCGCCAGGGCCCGTCGATGAGACCATCCGCCAGAAGGCGCTCGGCGATGAGCCCGTGATCGAGGTGCGTCCAGCCGACCTGCTCGAGCCCGAACTGCCCAAAGCCGCGCGGGAAGTCTCGGACAAGACCCAGCACCCGGAAGACATGCTGTCCTACGCCCTGTTCCCGACCGTCGCCAACGACTTCTTCGACGAGCGCGCGAGCGGGCAACTCAAGCCCGAGCCGCTCGCCCCGCTGCCGCCCAAAGGCCCGGCCGTCGCCCATGAACTCAAGCTGGCCCCGCTGGAGTTCAAGGTCACCGTCCACGGGGAGAGCTACCACATCAAGGTGTCGGCCTCGGGCCGCAGGACTGATGGCAAGAAGCCGTACTACATCAAGGTCAACGACCGGCTGGAGGAAGTCTATCTGGAGCCGTTGGTTGAGGTGCTCACCGGCACGCCGGAGGCTCCGGAGATCGGAGGCGAGAAAAAGCCCGAACGCCCCCGCCCAATCGGTCCCGGCGACGTGACCACCTCCATGCCGGGCAAGGTGATCAAGGTGCTGGTCAAGCAGGGCCAGTCCGTGAAGAAGGGGGACTTGCTGCTGATCGTCGAGGCGATGAAGATGGAGAGCCAGGTGAACGCGCCGATTGCCGGCGTCGTGAAGACCCTCTATGTCAACGAGGGCGACGACGTGAAGACTGATGAAACGCTGATTACGCTGGAGTAACGCTGCTGATTTCCGCCCTCCCGCCGCTCGACCGCTACCCGCTTCAATTTGTCAGCGTCAATCAGCACCGAACGGCCTACATCCGGCATGGTGAGGGGCCACCAGCCGTCCTACTGCACGGCTACGCCGGCGCCATCTGGAACTGGGAGCACCAGATCGAAGCCCTAGGCCGGCGCGTGACCCTGTTCATCCCTGACGTGTTGGGGCAAGGCCTGTCGGACAAACCACAGATCGCTTACACGCCGGCCCTGTACGTGGAATGGCTTCGCGGATTCCTGGAAGCCGTCGGCCTCAAACGCGCCGCTTTCATTGGACACTCGATGGGCGCCGGCCTTGCTCTGGGTCTGGCCCTCACTCATCCCGACAGCGTGGACCGGCTCATCCTGATCTCGGGATTCCCGAAAGGTGTGCTGACGCACGTCAGAGGCCCGTACTTGCGATTCTTCGCACGGGCCGGCTCTGGGCTGCTCTTCGGACTGGCCTACCGTCTCCTGGGCCGCCGGAATTTCCGGAAGTTCCTGAGCGGCATCGTCTGGGATCGGAGCCTCATCACGCCCGCAGTGGTCGAGCGCGCCTACCGGCTGCGCAAGCAGTACGGCAAGGCACAGCCTCTGTGGTCATCGCTGAAGCACGTCGACGAGTGGGAGACTCACTACGCGCCACGCTTGGGTTCGGTGACGGCGCCGACGCTGCTCATCTGGGGCCGCGACGATCGCTTCCTCCCTCTCTCCGCAGGCGAAGCACTGCACCGGACCATCCCCGGTTCACGCCTGGTCGTCATCCCCGACACCGGCCACATGCCCATGTGGGAACGCCCCGACAAGGT
>DASQRT010000331.1:0-11407 GCA_035642795.1 Nitrospirales bacterium | reverse complement strand
CTATTAAAAAGAAAGCGTCCTCAAACCGGATCCCCTGATGAAGGTACGGCCGGAGGACGTCATTGTCCGACAAACAAAAAAGGCGCCTTCCCCTACTGCCTCACGGGGAAAGACGCCAACGTCGTCTAGCACGTCGTCGTGCTATGGAAGGGTCTTATAGCAGAAGCCTGTCGGGGCTGTCAAGGGCATTTTCCAGAGACCCGTTTTTCGAGCTCCCCCGCCAGGAGGATGGCTTCCGCGATCTCCCGCATGGACCGCCGGGTGTCCATGCTCTGGCGTTGCATGATCCGGAAGGCTTCTTCCTCAGAAATTTGCTTGCTCCGCATGAGAAGACCCTTGGCCCGCTCCACCAGCTTGCGCACCTCCAGGGCCTCCTGCATCTCAAAGGATTTCTCCATCAGCGTCGTGTTTTCGATCGCGATCGCCGCTTGGCTGGCCACTGCCTGGAGCACCTTGCTCTCTTCGGCCGAAAACAGGTGCTCGTGCGACGTGTAGCTATTGATCACCCCGATCGGTTTGTCCTTCACCAGCATCGGGACCGATAGGAGCGAGCACAGCCCTTCTTTCCGAGCCAAGTCCGGATACATGTAACCTGGGTCCTTGGTCACATCAAGGACCGCAATGGGCCTGCGCTCCTTGAGCGCCTGCCCACTGATGCTTTGCCCGACCTTGAGGTTCGGCTTCCGCCGATAGCTCTCGCTCAGGCTCTGCGTGGCCGCGATGCGCAGTTCCTCCCGTTCCGGATCCAGCAGCATGATCGAGCAGATGGTCGAGCCCATCATCTCCGCCGTCATGGTAACCAGCAGGTGAAGGATCTCCTCCAGCAGACGGCCGGACGTGATCGTGGCGCTGACCCGTGAGAGGGTCTCGACCTGGCGGGCCTTCTTGGTGATTTCAGCGTGGAGCCGCGCGGTCTCAATGGCCCCGCCCACCTGCCGCCCCATCGTGGTCATGAGCGCGACCTCATGGGGCCGGTACCGGTGGGGGTGTTTGTGCTGGACGTTGATGACGCCGATCACCTCCCGCTTGGCCATGATGGGCACGGAGAGAAACGCCTGGTGGCGGTCCTCGGGCAGATTATGAAAAAACTTGAACCGGGGATCATCGCTGGCGTTGCTGGCGATGGCCACGGCGCGGCCTTGTTGGGCCACCCATCCGGTGATCCCCTCTCCCAGACTCAACCGGATGTGCCCAATCAACTTGGGATGGGGGTTCTTGGAAGCTCTGAGCACGAGCTCGTCTCGGTGCGAGTTCAGCAGGTAGATGAGGCAGGAATCCGCCTTCGTGACCTCGACGGCGATGTCCACGATGTCATGCAGGACAGCGTCGAGATCCAGGTTGCCGCTGACCGTATCGCTGATCTTGTGGAGGATTTCCGCTTCGCGCGTCTTCTCGCGGAGGACCCGCTGAAGGGCGGCCATGGAGGCTCCACCGTGCTGCTTCATCCTCGTGTGGCTCCGTTCGGGTACGGGACTATAGCACAGGGAAGGATCAGGTACTAGGCTGGCAGGCGGCGAGGGCTCGCTGGATCTCCGGTTCCTCGACCGGACGGACGACGACGTGCCCGATCCGGTCCGGCAACACGAAGTGGATCCGCCTGTCCTGGACTTTCTTGTCCTGCCGCATGGCCCGGATCAGCGCGGACGTGGAGTACGGGGGAAGATCGGCCGGGAGCCTGGTCCGCTCGACGAGAGCGCGGATCCGCGTGCCCACACTGGCGTCCGCCAGTCCCAAGCGTTCGGCCAACCGAGCGGCGACAACCATGCCGATGGCGACGGCCTCTCCATGCTTGTATTGACGGTAGCCGCCCAGGGTCTCCAGGGCGTGGCCGACCGTATGCCCAAAATTGAGGATACGCCGGCGATCGCCTTCTCGTTCGTCCTCGGAGACCACCGCAGCCTTGATGGCGCAGGAGGTCCGGATGACCCGGTGAAGTGCGGTAGGTTCCAGCTTCATGATCGAGTCCATGTCCCGTTCCAGAAATTCGAAAAACTCGGCGTCCTCGATCACCCCGTACTTAATGACTTCTGCCAGGCCTGATCTGTACTCTCGTGTGGGTAACGTCCGGAGTGCGCCGGGGTCGATTAGCACCAGCTTGGGTTGATAGAACGTCCCGATCAGATTTTTCCCCAACAGGTGGTTGACGCCTGTCTTGCCGCCGATGCTGGCGTCGACCTGCGCGACCAGCGTCGTCGGCACCTGCACGAAGGGGACACCCCTCAGATAAATCGACGCGGCGAACCCGGCCAGGTCTCCAATCACGCCCCCTCCCAGCGCCACCAGCCAAGCCTTGCGCTCGTATCGGCGTCGGAGGAGTTCTTCGAGGACCCGTGCGACCCGCCTGAGCGACTTAGTCCGCTCGCCGTCAGGGAGAGTCAGCACCGCCGGTTTCAGGCCTACCGCTCTCATGCTGTGAACGACACGGGTTCCATAATGCCGCTTGACCACAGGGTTCGTCACGACGACCGTTTCGGGCCCCAGCTTGAACGGCACGAGGAACTCCCCGATATGATCGAGCAGTCCATCCTGAACTACAACCTCGTAGCCGCGTACCCCTATGTCCACGCGGATTCGGTCACAGACTGTGGGTGTACGGTCCGTCTCGTCTCGGTAGGTGGTCATGGCACGATGGCTCTTGGATGGACCGACGGTCGCTTAGAAGTCCCTGACGTACGCTTGGTAGGCATCGAAGTTCCGACGCATCTCCATGAGGGTATCCCCACCGAACTTCTCAACCATAGCGGCGGCCACCTCGTAGGCCACCACCGCTTCTCCCACCACGCCGGCGGCAGGGACCGTGCAGATGTCGGAACGCTCGATGGTCGCTTCGAGGGGCTCTTTCGTCAGGATGTCCACGCTCTTCTTGGGCGTATACAGTGTAGAGATCGGTTTCATCGCGGTCCGCAGGACGATGGGCTGTCCGGTGGTGATCCCGCCTTCTAGTCCTCCGGCATTGTTGGTCGAACGGATGAACCCGCCTTTCTTTTTGTCATAGAAAATCTCGTCATGTACCTCAGAACCGAACCGGCGCGCTGCCTCAAAGCCCATCCCTACTTCCACCCCTTTCATGGCCTGGATGCTCATGAGCGCCATGGCCAGCCGGGCCGTGAGGCGTCGATCCCACTGGGCATAGCTTCCTAACCCGATCGGGGGATTGGTCACGACCACTTCGAAGACCCCGCCGAGCGTGTCGCCCTTATGCTTCGCCTCCCTGATCCGCTCGACCATTTTGGTTGAGCTCTCCGGATCGGGACTTCGGACTTCCGACTCCTCCGCCTGGCGAAAAGCCTGTTCCGTCGTCAAGCCTTCCAGCGACGCCCTCACGCCACCGATTTCCAGCGTGTAACTATACACCTGGACCCCGAATTCGACCAGCAGCCGTTTGGCGACGCCACCGACCGCCACCCTGATCGCCGTTTCCCGCGCGCTGGCCTTCTCCAGCACATTCCGGATATCACGATGGTTGTACTTGATGGCTCCGACCAGATCGGCATGACCAGGCCGTGGACAAGTGACGACTTTTTCCGTGGCCGGGGGTCCCGGTTCAGGGGCCATGATCTCTTTCCAATTCTCCCAGTCCCGGTTGGCGACATGTAGCGTGATGGGGGTGCCGAGGGTGAACCCTTTGCGGACGCCCGAGAGGAACTCGACGCGGTCCTGCTCGATCCGCATGCGACCGCCGCGGCCGTAGCCCTTCTGTCGTCTGGCGAGGTCCCGATTGATGTCGTCGGCGGTGAGAGGCAAGCCCGAGGGCATCCCTTCCAGGATGGCGATCAAACCCTTCCCGTGGGATTCTCCCCCGTTCAGGTACCGGAGCATGAGGGAATCGTCCTTACGCTACTCCTTGATGATCGTCGGGGTAACGAAGACTAGCAGCTCCGTCTGGTTGACGGACACGCCCTCGTTCTTGAACAGCCAGCCGAGGAAGGGGATGCGGTTGAACCACGGGACGCCCTGTGTTGAGTCACTGCGATTCTCTTCAAAGATCCCGCCCAGCACCGTCGTCTCCCCGTCCTTGAGCAGAATCTCCGACGTCGCCTCCTTCTTGTCAATCGTCGGTCCCGCCGTGACTGTGACCGCTCCAAGGGCGTTCTTGGTCACCTTGATCTCAAGACGAACCGTATCGGCATGGGGAATAACATGCGGCGTCACGTTTAGGGTCAGCGTCGCATCCACGAACGTGGTTTGGGTTCCCTGCAGCGAGACGGTTGAGAAGGGGATCTGGCTGCCCTGCTCAAGCTTGGCCGGCTTGTTGTCCAACGTGATGATCTTGGGCGCGGAGACGATCTTGGTCTGGCCCAGGGCTTCCCCGGCCGACAGCCGCAGGTCGAGCGTTCCGGTCGTCCCAAAGAATTTGCCGATGAGGAATCCCGCGGTGGTCCCCGGAACAGTCACGCCTGATGCCGAGGCCGGGAGGTTCACCAGGAAGTCGTTCGTTTGCGTGCCAAAGGTGAGGCCGGACGCGCCAAGGTTGACGGTCAGCGGGCTACGTTCTATATTCCCCTTCGTGATCGATCCGATCCCCCATTGGATCCCGAGCCCGCGGGAGAAGTTCTTACTGGCCTGCACGATCCGCGCTTCGATCTGGACCTGCGGCGTACGCTGGTCCAGATCACGGATGATCTTCTCGACCTTGGTGAGATTATCCGGGATGTCCCGGATGACGAGCGCGTTGGTCCGGGCATCGACCTTGATCTCCCCTCTGGGGCTGAGATTGCTTTTCGCGACATCGATGGACTTTGCCGCGTCGCTGTAATTGAGGTAGACGATGCGCGTCACAAGCTCTTCGGCTTTCAGCGTCGCTTCTTTTGCCCTGGTAGCGTCATCCCGGAGTTTGGTAATGTTGGCCAGGGTGTCGATCCACAGGATGTTCCCTTCACGGATCTGCCCCAGGTTGTTCAGCTTCAGAATCAGGTCGAGCGCCTGATCCCACGGTACGTTCAACAGTTTCAGCGTCACCTTCGCCTTGACCGCTTCCCCAACGACCATGTTGAGGCCGCTGACGTCGGCGATCAGGCGAAGCACGCTGCTGATCTCTGCTTCCTGGAAGTCCAGGGAAATGCGCTTCCCGGTGAATTGCCCGTTGCCGCCCAGCGGGGCAGTCGACGCCGGTTGATCCAGTCTCGGTTGTGCCAGCGGCGCCATAGTATCGAGGAATTTGAGTCGATCCGGAACCGGCACTGGAACGCTGCTCCGTGGGCTCATGCGCGCGACCCTTTCGGCCGGTGTAGGAGCGGGCCTGCGCATCGTTTGCGTTCCTTGAGGAGCCGGTAATACCAGGGCCTGTTCCGACAGCGTCACCCGGAGCTGCGCACCGGTCTTCTCAATGGTATAGGGGATTGTCTGACGAAGATCGAGGACCAGCCTTACTTTCGGCTGTGGGAACTGGTGCACGCCAATCCGAATCTGCTGCATGAACTGGTGCCCCACGGGGACAGTCTTGCGTTTGGTACCGTTGACGACGTTCATGAGGTCAATCACGAGCCGATTCCCGCTCAGCTTCGTGACCTCATAGGTTAGATCGCCGTCTCCGGTAATGACCACCACTACGCTGTCAGTGGTACGTTGCACGGTGAGGTCCGTCATGGATTTTGCGGGCGGGAGCGGGTTTCCGCTGCTTGTCCCAGCGGCGATGAGAGCAGGCGGGACGGTCTCGACGGCGGACTGCACCCCCCGAGATTCGGGCACCGACTTCGATGCGTCAGCAGGAGCGGATGTCATCTCTTGAGCCGGCGTTTCTGTACTGCGCGTGGGTGCAGTCTCAGCGACGGTCGGTTCCACCATCGGCTCGGTCGGGGCGCAGGCCTGCAGGATGCCTAGCATCACGAGTCCTGCCACGAGGACCCCAAGGCCGGTCAGTTGAGTTTTCATTCGGTCACCTCTCTTGGACGGAGAAGGATTTCGACCTCCTTCGTGCTTTTTCTTCCCGCGATGTCGATGGTGGGTTCCAACACGATGATTGCCTTATCGGTAATCGTTTTGATGACGCCGTTGTTGGTGCCCAGCAACATGCCTTCTTTCACTGTGTATCCTTTGCCGTCTGGGGTCTGGATCAGTCCGAAGTAGCCGTATCCTCCCCACATGATGCCAAGGAGTTTCATGTCGCTGATCTGGACACGTTGCAAAGGAGGCATCTGCGATTGCAAGGAGGCACTTTTGATCAGTTTCGTGAGCGACTGGAACGGATCACGCCGGCTTTTCGGATCATAGGAATAGCCTTCAGCACTATCCACGGTTGGAGTGGAGGCCCCAGGCGCAGTTGCCGTCGTCATCGCCGGCGGGTTCGCCCCGGTCGGTTTTGGCGGTTCCTTGGGTCCTACGGCTGCAGCAGGGGCAACTGGCAGGGTCGCAGGAGAAGGCGCAGCAGTGGGAGGCGTCGCGCCAGCTTGGGGAGCAGCAGGCGCGGCGGGAGTTGGCGTAGGTGTGCCGGCTGCAGGAGCGGGCATTCCAGGCTTGGCCGGCGCAGCAGGTGCGGCGGGCTGGGCTGGAGCCTGCCCGGTACTGCCAGGAAGCGGAGCTTTGGGCTTCGGCGGCGGCGTGACAGGCGGCTTCTGATCTTCCCCCGTCAACAGGCTCATGGCTACCAGTGTCTGCTTGGTCATCGGTTCTGCGAGCGCATTGCCTACGCCCAACAGCACGACAGCTGTCAACCCGACAACATGTAGGACGACCGTTTTCATAGTGTCGTCTCGATGTCTCACTTCCCTGCCGGCTTGGCCCCGCCTGGTATGGGCGCTGTGGACGGGGCTGGAGACGCGAAAGCCGTAATCTCGAATGACGTCTGGACAGACACGCGGCCCCGCTCTTCCTTCCCGCCTCCCATCCTGATTTTGTTGACGTTGATGATGCGGGGGAGTTTGCCGATCCGGTCAAAGAAGAGCGCCAAGGTGTGGTACCCGCCGCTCATTTCGACATCCACGGGAAGCCGGACAAACAGTTTGGATGAATCCTCTACACGGGCGCCTGGGCGCCAGAGCTTGAGGTCCAGGCCGATGCGTATCCCGAGGTCGGAGAGTTGCTTCAGGAGTGTCACGGCTTCCCCCTCAGGGGGAAGGTGCTCCTGGTTCTTGGCGAGCTGGCGCAGCAATTCCGCATTTAATTGCTTGAGTTCCTCGAGCTTCGCTATCCTGGCCTTGCTCGTGGTGATTTCCGTATCGAGCTTGGCAATCTCGGACTTCAGGATGCTGATGTTTGCCTGGAGCGGGTCTTCGACGTAGAAATAGAACCCGACGCCGATCCCGACCAAGACCAGGACCAACATGGCGACCTTCTGCTGTATTGGGACAGCCTTGAAGGCCGCGAGATCTGGAGCTTTCATCGCCATGCGTCAGCCCTTCACCGACATCTTGAGTTTGAACGAGTAGATAATCAGGCCTTCTTCAGCCGTCTGACGGCTCTCTTCCAGCATCACGCCGGCAAAGTACCCACTCTGTTGGAGGTTCCTGACGAATTCCACTATATCGTTATTCGTCAACGCCCTGCCGCTGAGTGTGACCTCCTTGTCACCTTCGATATTGGTCAGCCAGACCTTCAAGGGGTCCAAGCTTTGGCTGAGATAGTCAAGCAGCCGGACCGGCCCGCCTTGATTCTTGCGAAGTTGCTCGATGATGCGGTTCTTGTCCTCCAGCAACCGCACGTTCTTCTCGTAATCCTCGACCTCCTGGACCTTCTTCTTGAGTGACTCGAGTTCCTTCGTCTTGCTCTCCTTGATTTGAGTCTGCAGCGCGACCTCATCAACGAGCATCTGCCAGCGATACCCGCATGCCCCAACGAAGACGAGCAAGATCCCCAGGCCTACCCCCAACTGGAACACCGCATCATCGACAGGAGCCTTTGTTTTTTGGGCGGCTCGTTTGGCAGGGAGGAGATTGATCTTGATCATCGGTCACCCTCCCGCCGCAAGGCGAGGCCGACGACGACGGCTGCCTCTGGCGCGCCCCGCTCTATGTCTTCTGGGCTCTTCTTCAAGGCCGTCGTATCCAGCTTTTTGAACGGATTGGCCACAGACGTTTCGATTCCCAATTGTTCTGAAATCTTGACCGACAGACTCGTGATCCTGGAACACCCGCCGCACAGGACAATGCGCGCGATGTCTTCGTCTGGGGAAGTCGTCCGGAAATAATCGAAGGAACGGCCGATCTCCGTCGCCACTTCCTCATTAACTGCAGCGACCGCCTGGTGCAGCGCGTCGGCGTTGACACCCGGCAACTGGCCTTTCTTGGCCGCTTCAGCATCTTCCAGACTCAGCCCTAGATCTTGTTGGATCCGATCCGAGTACCGGTTGCCGCCGATCGTGATGTCCCGGGTGAACGCGGAGACTCCGCCCTTCAAGATATTAATATTCATGACGCTGGCTCCGATGTTCACGATCGCGGTCAGCTCAGCCGGTGATACGTTGTAATTCACGCAGTACATGTTCTCAACGGCGAACGCGTCGACGTCAACCACCTTGGGCGTCAAGCCGGCCTCGCGCACCGCGTTGGCGTAATCGTTCAACTTGTCCTTCTTGGTAGCGACCAGCAGGACTTCCATCTCGCCCTGCGCAGCGGAAGTCTGTTCTTCCTGCGAGAGGATATGGAAATCCAAATAGACGTCGTTAATATCAAAGGGAATGTATTGCTCCGCTTCGAACTTGATTTGCTTGTCCAATTCCTCTGCCGGCATCGGCGGGAGGGTGATTTTCTTCACGATGACGGATGTCCCGGAGATCGACAAGGCGACGTTCTTGTTCTTGAGTTTCTGCTCGGCGGCGAGTTCCTTGATGGCTGTCACGACTCCAAGGCCGTCCATGATCGATCCGTCGACGATCATTTCGGCGGGAAGAGGCTTCGTGCCGAACCGCTCCACCTTCAGCTTTCCCTTTGACTCCTTGAGTTGTAACATCTTGATGGACCCGGATCCGATGTCCAACCCCAGCAGGTACGCTTTCGAACCAAATCCAAACAACGGTCGCCCTTTCTATCTTCTCAGCGTTTAGTTTGATGTGCGCCTACGAATGATGCGCTTAATCTCTTCGAGATTCGTCGTCGTGTACAGTCGCCAATTCCGCCAATCGCGAGGTGGCGTTGAGATCAGACCTTCGCGCTCCCAGCGATACAGCGTCGCCTTCGAGATATCGAACAAGTGACACACTTCGAGGGTGGAGAACCGCCGTGAGACAGGCTTGCGACCGGCGGGCCGTACGCTGTGCGTTTTCCGCTTCGCCTCAACGGCCTTCATCACATGCGGCTCATGAAATAGATTTGACACATAAGTGTCGTAAGTATAGTTAGTATGATTTTGATGTCAAGATGTTTTTTTACGGAAGATTTGGCAAGGTCACTCAGCATCCGCTGCTAGGGCGCAACGCTACGCACGTCAGGGACTAGCCCTACTATCCCTAGCGGCGAGTGATGGTAGTGCTGGTAGCGCTTGTGGGTGGCGGATGTAAGGTCCACAGGTAAAGTTGGACAGCGTTGTCTTAGTAGACGCGCTTACGTCGGCTGGCGGACGGGATGTTGAGTTCCATCCGGTACTTGGCAACGGTACGCCTGGCCAGGACCACGTTTTGGGCTTTCAGCCGCGCAACGATCTCTTGATCCTTCAAGGGACGGTTGGGATCTTCCTCCTCCACCATCTTGCGAATCATCTCACGCACCGCTACGGAGGACAATTCGGTCAGCCCTTCCTGGGACCGCGGGATGCTGGTGTTGAAGAAAAACTTGAGCTCGAAAATCCCCTGCGAGCAATGGAGGTATTTGTTGGAGGTGACACGGCTGATGGTCGACTCGTGCATAGAAACGTCTTCCGCGACGTCGCGCAGCACCATCGGCTTGAGGTACTGGATACCTTGCTCAAAGAACGGCTCCTGAGCCTTGACGATGCTCTCGACGACCCGCACGATCGTCTTGTTCCGCTGGTCAATGCTCCGAATCAGCCACTGGGCGGATCGCAGCTTCTCGTCCAGGAACGCTCTCGTGGCGTCAGTAGGATCGCGTTTGCCAATCAAAAATCTGCGGTAGTAGGAGTTGATCCGGAACCGTGGCATGCCGTCGTCGTTGAGCCTCACCACCCACTGGCCGTCTGACTTGAAGACATATACGTCCGGGATGATCGGATGATTGTCTGAAGAGAAGAACGGGCGTCCAGGCTTGGGCTCAAGCCCCTCGATGATCTTGATGGCGTGCAGGACTGCGTCCACAGGGACGCCGAGGGCCTTGGCGATCGCAGGGTATCGCTTGTGCTCCAAATCCGACAGGTGATGACGGATAATGGCTTCTACGAGAGAGCCGCCAAGTCCCAAGTGCTCGATCTGCGCCAGCAGGCACTCTGGCAGATCACGCGCTGCCACGCCGACGGGGTCAAAGCCCTGGATCACCTTGAGCACGTGTGTGGCCTGCGCAAGAGATACCCCAGACGCCAAGGCCAGCTCTTCCAGCGACGTGCGCAGATAGCCATCCTCATCAAGATTGCCAATGATGCTCCGCCCAATGTCCTGCTCGGCCTTCTCGAGGGGGGCAAGGGCTAATTGCCACACGAGGTGATCTTCCAGAGAGGCAGTTTTGGTCATCGTCTGCTCGAGGGAGGGCAGTTCGTCACGTCCGTGGCGCGGCGCCTCGACGTCGCCCCACCGCCGATCGTCATCGAAATACTCGTCCCACGCTCCCGTCAACTCCTCCCGACTGGTCTCATCTCCGCCGGGTCCTCCTGCCGTGTCCTCCTCCTCCTGCTTGGCCGTGCCCGTGCCCGGCCCCTCGTCGGAAGCACCCGCCTCAGTCTCCAGGTCTTCAAGTTCCGAGCTTCCCTCTTCGAGGAGAGGGTTTTCTTCGAGTTGTTGCGTGAGGGCTTCCTGCAATTCAAGGCGAGACAGTTGCAGCAGCTTTATGGCCTGTTGCAATTGCGGCGTCATGATCAGCCGTTGCGACAGGCGGAGGTCAAGTCTCGGCTGCATAAATCCGTTCCTCAACTACAGGCGGAATCCTTCTCCCAGATACACTTCCCGCGCGCGTGGGCTGTTCACGAGGTACGCGGGAGACCCTTCTTCTAAGATCTCACCATCGGTGATGATGTACGCACGATCTGTGATGGACAACGTCTGTTGGACGTTGTGGTCGGTGATCAACACACCGATCCCGCGTTCTTTGAGCCGGCGGACGATGCTTTGGATGTCGCCGACCGCGATGGGATCGATCCCGGCGAACGGTTCATCCAACATCAGGAAATGCGGCCGCATGACCAGTGCGCGGGCGATTTCCACGCGCCGGCGCTCGCCGCCTGATAAGGTGAAGGCCTTGTTCGTCCGGATGTGGTCCACACCCAAGTCCTTGAGGGCTGTCTCCAGACGCGCTCGTCGCTCGTCTTTGCTCAGGTCCAGTAATTCGAGAATCGCCACCAAGTTCTGCTCCACGGTCATGCGACGGAACACTGA
>DASQRT010000330.1:0-3998 GCA_035642795.1 Nitrospirales bacterium | reverse complement strand
CAAAGAGCAACGGGTTCCCCGTCGCACGTCAGGGTGGCTCGGTGACAGGACCCGCAACCACATCACGCCACCCTCACCTCGACGCGCTCGCCGATCTGCGCCTTCACCAGGTCATCCGCCCGGCCCTGGTTGCAGAAGAGCTCGAGTAAATTATCGCTGTTGATTAGCGCCGCCAGGGTTCGTAGCGGCGCATCGGCGTAGAAATGCCGGAGCCCCTGCACGTTGGTGTTCTTGATGCGGACCTTGACCTTGGCCCAATCTCCTGTCCCCAGGGCCTCGCGCAAGAGGGTCTGGCTGATGTTGGTGATGAGATTGCCGAACCGGTCGATGTGCAGGACTTCGCCCACAAGCCGGCCTTCCTCTATTTGAGGCTGGCGTACCTCGAAGTGGACCGGGTCGTCAATCCGCGGCCCGAAGGCGTCGGTTGGTTCGTCCAGGGAGAGCCACGCGGCCGCTGGGGCGAAGAGGTCGCGGCCGTGGAACGTCGAGCCGACCGTGCCCAGGAAGTACTGCTTCGCCGTCAGCTCGCGAATTTCGGCTTTCGGTTCGGAGGCGAGAATGTAGCTGAGCAACCCATTGTCGGGAGCCAGGAAGTGGTACGAGCGCGTGGTCACCAGCAACGGACGCCGCTCGCTGCCGACGCCCGGGTCCACTACCGCCACGTGGATCGTGCCCGGGGGAAAGTGACGGGAAGCGGAGTGCAGGAGATAGGCGCCTGCGCGGATGTTGTGCGCCGGGATGTCATGGGTCAGGTCGATGATCTGGACGTGCGGGTTGATGCCGAGGATCACGCCCTTCATGCTGCCGACGAACACATCGGCGGCACCGAAGTCCGTCAGTAGGGTGATGATGGGCGACGGGACAGATTCAGGGCTGTCCGGCGACCGTGCCATGGACGGGACTAACTGTCCTCAAAGCAGATGTTGAGCACTTCATACTCCACGACTTTGGCCGGGGTCTTGACCTCGACGGTCTCCCCCACTCGCTTGCCGATGAGGGCGCGCCCGACCGGTGACTGGACCGAGATCTTGCCGTTTTTCAGATCGCCTTCGTCCTGGCCGACGAGCGTGTAACGTTGCTCTTTCTCAGTCTGGACGTCCTTGACCGTGACGGTTGTGCCGAAGACGACCTTCTCGGTTGAAAGGTTCGAGGTGTCGATGATCTGCGCCTCCGCCAGCTTGTGCTCTAGGTCGCGGATCCGCGCGTCGATGTGGCTCTGGCGCTCCTTGGCGGCATGGTATTCCGCGTTCTCGCTCAGGTCGCCGTGGCCCCGCGCCTCCTCGATCTCCTTGATGTTCTTGGGACGCTCGACCTTCTTCAACCGCTCGAGCTCGGCCTGCAAGGCCGCATAGCCTTTCTTCGTGATCGGTATCTTCACGCTCGTTCCTCGCTATGCCTTCGTTCCTACCGCGTAATACTCTTGCAAGGGCTTGACGGTCAGCTTGCGTTTCAAGCCAGCCTCGATGGCCATCAGCGTCGCGCGGGCGCCGGCCATCGTGGTCTGATAGGGCACGTTCTGCACCAGCGCGGCTCGGCGGAGCGACGCGGAGTCTATCTGGGAGACCTTGTCCCCTACCGTGTTGATAACGAGGGCGACTTCCCCGTTCTTGATGTGGTCCACGATGTGCGGGCGGCCTTCGGTCACCTTGTTCACGGTGTCCACGACGACCCCGTGCTGGGCCAGGAAGCCGGCCGTGCCTCGCGTGGCCTCGACGGTGAACCCGAATTCTAGGAACCGGCGGGCTAGCGGTACGGTCGCCGGCTTGTCCTTGTCCTTCACGCTGACGAACACTCGCCCTCTCATGGGCAAGGTGGAGCCGGCGGCGCTCTGCGATTTCAGGAAGGCGGAGCCGAAATCGTCGGCGAGACCCATGACCTCGCCGGTGGAGCGCATCTCCGGGCCCAGCAGCACGTCGGTGTTGGGAAACTTGTTGAAGGGGAAGACGGCTTCCTTGACGGAGATGTGGACCGGCACCCGCTCGGCCGTGAAGCCGATCTGCTCCAGCGTCCGCCCCATCATGACCTGCATGGCGAGCTTGGCCAGCGGGACGCCGATCGCCTTGCTGACGAAGGGGACGGTGCGCGACGCCCGCGGGTTCACCTCAAGAACGTAGAGGACTCCGTCCTTGACCGCGAACTGTACGTTCATCAGGCCGACCACTCGAAGCTCGCGTGCCAGGGCGATCGTCTGCAGACGAATCTCCTCCACGATCCCCGGTGAGAGCGAATAGGGCGGTAGCGAACAGGCCGAATCCCCGGAATGGACGCCCGCCTCTTCGATGTGCTCCATGATGCCGCCGATGACCACCTGCCGCCCGTCGGAGAGGGCATCCACGTCGATCTCGATGGCGTCCTCCAAGTACTTGTCGATCAGGACCGGATGCTGCACCGAGGCCTTGATGGCCTGGCCGACGTAAGCGTTGAGGCTCTTCTCGTCGTAGATGATCTCCATGGCCCGGCCGCCCAGCACATAGGACGGGCGGACCATCACCGGATAGGTGATCGAGGCCGCGACGGGGACGGCCTCCGCGACCGACCGTGCGATGCCGCTGGCTGGCTGCTGCAGGCCCAGTTTCTCCAGCAAAGTCTTGAACCGTTCACGATCCTCGGCCCGATCGATCGCGTCCGGTGACGTGCCCAGGACGGGGACGCCGTCCCGTTCCAACGGCAAGGCCAGTTTCAGCGGGGTCTGGCCGCCGAACTGCACGACGACCCCCAGGAGCGTGCCCGCACGCCGTTCCGTGTCCACGATGGCGAGGACGTCCTCCTCGGTCAGCGGCTCGAAGTAGAGCCGGTCGGAGGTGTCATAGTCGGTGCTCACCGTCTCGGGGTTGCAGTTGACCATGATGGTTTCGTAGCCCATGTCCCGCAGGGCGAGCGCGGCGTGCACGCAGCAGTAGTCAAACTCGATGCCTTGCCCGATCCGGTTCGGCCCGCCACCGAGGATCATAACTTTTTGGTGAGCCTGCGGCTGGCTTTCACACTCTGATTCATAGGTGGAATAGAGATAGGGCGTCAGCGCCTGAAACTCGGCGGCGCACGTGTCCACCCGCTTGAAGACCGCCGTGATCCCCTCGGCGATCCTCTGCCGGCGGATTGCCTCTTCCGAGACTTTGAGCAACTCACCTAGCCGGTGGTCCGAAAAGCCCAGTTGCTTGGCCTCGCGGAGCTGCGGGGCCGGCACTGGATGTTTCGCGCGCGCGAGCTGATCCTCGACCGCTAGGATGTCCTTCATCTGGTTGAGGAACCAGCGATCGATTTTTGTCAGCCCGTAAATTTCATCCACGGAGATCCCCATGCGCAGGCCGTCGGCCACGTGCCACAGCCGCTCCGGGTCGGGACGCCGCAGGCGCTCGCGGATCTGCGCGACGACCTCATCCGGATCGCCTTCCGCCAGCGAGGGGTGTGGCTCAAAGCCGTAGTGGTCCACCTCCAGCGAGCGGACGGCCTTCTGCAGCGCCTCCTTGAACGTGCGCCCGATGGACATGACCTCCCCCACCGACTTCATCTGCGTGGTCAGGACAGGGTCGGCCTGCGGGAACTTCTCGAAAGCGAACCGCGGGATCTTCACCACCACATAGTCAATGCTCGGCTCGAAGGAGGCCTTCGTCACGCGCGTGATGTCGTTGGGGATCTCGTCCAGGGTGTAGCCGACGGCCAGCTTGGCCGCGATCTTCGCGATCGGGAACCCCGTCGCCTTCGACGCCAAGGCGGAGCTGCGGGAAACCCGCGGGTTCATCTCGATGACGACCAGCTCGCCGTCCGCCGGGTTCACCGCGAACTGGATGTTGGAGCCGCCCGTGTCCACGCCAATCTCGCGCATGATCATGAGCGAGGCGTCGCGCATGAACTGGTACTCCTTGTCCGTGAGGGTCTGCGCAGGCGCCACCGTAATGCTGTCGCCGGTGTGGATCCCCATGGGGTCGAAATTCTCGATGGGGCAGACGATGACGGCGTTGTCCTTCGTATCGCGCATGACCTCGAGCTCATACTCTTTC